>JANNYY010000662.1:0-28502 GCA_031410355.1 Chitinophagaceae bacterium
ATGAAGCAGGGAATCATGTACCGGCTTTAAAAATAATCACATCAATCTAAAATAAAAATTATGAAAAAAAGTATTTACTCCATTTGTTTGCTGATGGCATTATTAACTGGCCTGCAGGGTTTTTCTCAAAAATATAAAACGCTTGAAGATACCGTAAAGCTAAATAAAGAGTACGTAAAAGTTAATAACGACATTGTTGATCTTAATGCAAAACTTACGATTGCACAAAATAATTTGCCCGGTTATAAATCAAAAGCAATTGCTGCAGGAACAGATGCAGAGAATGCGGCAGCCAACAGCAGTAACCAGGCTTCTAAAGCTACTAACGGGGATATTGATGATGCAAGAAAAGCAAAACGCAGGGCAAAAAAAGCATACAACGAGGCAAAAGATTCAAGGTCGGCCAGCAACAATGTAAGTGATCAGGAGGATAAAATAACAAAACTTACTTTACAAATAAACAAGAAGCAACAACGCCTGCAGGAGTTAGATGTTATGCGCCAGGCTATTGCTCAAAAATTTCAACTCAACCCGGCACCTGAGGTAAAGAATTAGTCAGTTGTGTTAATGATCATCCCAGCCCCCTGCCGCCTGTAACAAAACTGTAAACTTTTGGTAACAGTTTACGCAGCAAAGCACCGGTAATTACAGCTAATGCAATAAGGCATAGGGGAAGCATAATAAAGGTAACCATGCGGTATCCATACCAGGAATTTATCTGCATAAATATTCCTTTGGTGGCATAAACCACCAGTGGTGCATGCAAAACGTATATCATAAAAGAAAAAGCCGACAGCCATACAAACCAGGTTTTGTTCATGCACCAGCGCACCAATGCATTGCACCCGTACCAGGCACATATCAAACCACTAAGTACAACTAATTTGTGCATCAGCAGCAACAGGTGTTGAATGCCGTTAAACGGCACTGTAAATGCAAGCATTGTTTTGCCGATGGAAAGTATAATAAAAACCAGGAACCAGAATTTTGGGTTTAGCCATTTGTTGGGTTCATCAATATTAAAATTTGTTTTCTGCATCCAGATACCCAAAGAAAAAAACAGCAACCCCTCTCCTTCTATCAATACAAAACCGGCAGTGGTAAGCCATAATAAAATGGCAATGCTAAAAAATACCTGCCTTGCATTGCGATGTGTTACGCACCAGCGCAGTACAGGATAGGCAACATTATATATGAGTAAAACACGTATGAACCACAACTGGTAAGATGCCGGAAAAAAAATCCATCTTGCCAATACTTCGTACCAGTGGTATTGATGTAGTAACAACCGGGTTTCATCAATCTGCATCATGTGGGTTTCTGCTACTACATGTCTTCCGTAGGGAAAAAATTCAATCACAAAAGTTATCAGCAAACCCACGGCGCTCCAGGTCAAATAGGGATACAATAATGTTTTAACTCTTTTCCCGGTTCTTTGTTTATAAGGTTTATCATCGCCCATGGCAAACAAATAACCCGAAATAATAAACAACATAGGTATGCGGAAACGGAACAATCCGTTGGCAAGCCAGTATTCGGTAAATGTTGTGGCAGTAAGCGGTTCACCGGGCATTGTCCATGGTTGTAAATAACCCTGGTTAAGATTATACCCATGCACAAATACCAGCAAAAACATAGCAATAAAAGCCCAGAACCTGAATTTTTGTGAGTTGAACGCAGATAACATATTTTAAACCCGGTTTTAAGTACAATAATAAATACAATTTTACTGGTTGAACATAAAGATTTAAAGCAGCTTCCGTTTTTGAACTTTGTTTAAACCCCAAGATTAAATTAATATATTTTAAGAAATACCTTCTTGCATGCATTGCTTATAAAAAGGCATGAACTGCCTCTATACATTTTAAATGCCGCCGTCGCTCATCTGTTATTTTAATATTTGAATAGATTAAATTTGCAAACTATGAGTATATTATTTTCTCCTCTCGCCCTTAAAAGTATTACATTAAAAAACCGCATCGTTGTTTCGCCCATGTGCCAGTACTCATCAGTTGATGGTTTTGCCAACGACTGGCACCTGGTACATTTGGGCAGCCGGGCTGTTGGTGGCGCTGCGTTAATTTTCCAGGAAGCAACTGCGGTTTCGCCAGAGGGCAGGATAACTTATGCAGATATGGGAATCTGGAAAAATGAGCATATTGAAAAATTAAAGGCCATCACTTCATTCATTCATCAGCAGGGTGCTGTTGCCGGCATGCAACTTGCGCATGCAGGTCGCAAAGCAAGTTTTGATAAACCATGGCACGGCAACAAACAGCTAACAGAGGGTATTAATTCATGGCAGGCTGTGGCGCCCAGTGCTATATCTTTTTATGAATACGATACACCGCCTGCTGAACTCACAATTGCCGGTATTAAAAAGGTAAAAGACGATTTTAAAGCGGCCGCGGAACGTGCCCTGGCTGCGGGTTTCAAAGTATTGGAAATACATGCGGCTCATGGTTATTTGCTTAACGAATTCCTGTCGCCATTTACAAATAAACGTAGCGACGAATACGGAGGCTGTTTTGAAAACAGGATAAGATTATTATGTGAAATTGTTGATGAGATACAAACCGTATGGCCTGCAAATCTTCCATTGTTTGTGCGCATATCAGCAACTGAATGGGTGGATGGCGGCTGGGACGGGGACGACTCTGTAAAACTTGCAGTCATTCTTAAAGCAAAAGAAATTGATGTAATAGACTGTTCTACAGGTGGTAATATTCCAAATGTAAAAATTCCTTTAACGCCCGGTTACCAGGTTGCGTTTGCCGAAAAAATAAAACAGTCCACGGGTATTGCCACCGCTGCGGTTGGCCTCATCACTTCGGCGCAACAGGCCGAAGATATTTTACAAAAACAACAGGCCGATCTTATTTTCTTTGCAAGAGAATCTTTGCGGGATCCGTATTTTGCACTGCACGCTGCCAAACAATTTGGCGAGGATGTGGATTGGCCTGTACAATATTCCAGGGCAAAAAACTGATAACCAACTTCAGCAATTATGAAAAAAAAATGTAAACCTGCTTATTAAAAATATGGTAATGGAACAGATCACTATAAGAAAAGCCGTGCTGAAAGATGTAGACAGGCTGCTCGTTTTTGAACAGGGTGTAATTAGTGCCGAACGGCCATTTGACCCTACTTTAAAAACCGGGCATACTCATTATTACGATATTGAAAAAATGATAACCGCACCCAATGTGGAGCTTTTGGTTGCAGAATTGGATAATGAACTGATCGGCTGCGGCTATGCCCGTATAGAGGATGCAAAACCTTACCTGCAGCATCCGCAACATGCCTATCTTGGTTTTATGTATGTAGTTCCCCAACACCGGGGAAAAGGAGTAAACAAAATGGTGATTGATGCATTGGCAGCATGGTCACTATCTCAAAATATTAAGGAACTGCGGCTTGATGTTTATCAGCATAATGAAGCAGCCATTAAAGCTTATGAAAGATGCGGATTTACAAAACACATGGTTGCCATGCGTATGGGATTGACATAATGGATCAGCATGGCATGGTTTATGATTTTATCCTGTTACACTAAATTGCAGGCATGCCGCTGATTGAATTTACCGACAAAGGATTGTACTGCCCGCAGGGAGAGTTTTACATTGATCCCTGGAAACCTGTGGATAGGGCTGTTATTACACATGCCCATAGCGATCATGCACGCTGGGGAAGTAAATATTATCTCTGCCATCATTTAACCAAACCCATTTTACAATTAAGGCTGGGCGATAATATTTATGAAAGCGTGGAATGGAATGAGCCCGTGCTGATGAACGGGGTAAAAATATCCCTGCACCCTGCCGGCCATATTATCGGATCTTCACAAATACGGGTTGAATATGGCGGCGAAGTTTGGGTAGTAAGTGGCGATTATAAAACAGAGGACGATGGCATCAGCGGTGCGTTTGAACCGGTGCGTTGCCATACATTCATAACCGAATCAACTTTTGGTTTACCTATTTACAAATGGAAACCACAGCACGAAATTTTCAACGATATAAAAAATTGGGTTTTAGAAAATAATGAAGCGGGCAAAACAAGTGTGCTAATTGCTTACAGCCTGGGCAAAGCACAACGCATACTGGCACCGCTGGCCGAAACCGGTTTACCCATTTTTTTGCATGGCGCTGTTTTTAATGTGCATGAAGCATTGGTAAATAATGGTATTCAGTTACCTGCTGTACAAAGAGTGCAACCCACAACTACAAAAACAGAAACGCAGGGCAATATTGTTATTGCACCTTCGGGTGCAGATGGAAGCCCGTGGATAAAAAAGTTTGCTCCTTACAACGTGGGCGTTTGCAGCGGCTGGATGCAGGTACGTGGTAACACACGCAGGCGCAATGCAGATGCAGGTTTTGCACTAAGCGATCATGCTGACTGGGAAGGCTTATTAACAGCAGTGAAAGCGACTGGTGCAGAAAAAGTATTTGCAACACATGGTTTCCAGGCATCCTTCAGCCGTTACCTGAATGAGCAGGGCATTGAAGCTGCTGAAATAAAAACCGAATATGGTAATGATGAAGAAGAGACAATTACCGAAACTGAAAAACAAGATACCCCATGAAGCAGTTTGCATCATTGGTGTACAGCATTGGCACCAGCACCAAAACAAATGAAAAGTTGCAGGCGCTGCAAAATTATTTTGCCACTGCTCCGGAAAAAGACATGGTTTGGGTGATAGCAGTTTTTACCGGTCGCAGGCCCAAACGTATCGTAAACTCCACCTTTCTTAAAAATCTTTGTATAGAAATATGCAATATTCCGCCGTGGTTGTTTGAAGAATGTTACCATACTGTTGGCGACCTGGGCGAAACTATCGCACTGTTATTACCCGAACCTGAAAACTTAAATGTATCAGAAAAAACATTATCCTATTACCTGGAGCATTTTATCAGCATATTAAAAGAGCCTGATGAAATTAAACAAGCATTTATTTTGGATAGCTGGGCGCAAATGGACAGAAATGAAAAATTTGTTTTTAATAAACTGATAACCGGTGGCTTTCGCATTGGCGTTTCGCAAACCATCATGGTGAAAGCGCTTGCAAAAACAAAAGCGGTTTCGCCTTCGGTAATTGCACACCGCATCAGCGGCAACTGGGATCCGGCAGTAACAACTGCTAAAGAACTGTTAAGTGAAAACAGCAGTACCATTGATCATTCAAAGCCCTACCCTTTTTATTTATCTTATGCTGTTGAAGATGATCCGGCTGCTTTGGGTAATATTGATGAATGGACAGCAGAGTGGAAATGGGATGGCATACGTGGGCAGATCATCAAACGAAACAATGAATTATTTGTTTGGAGCCGTGGCGAAGAACTGGTTACAGATAAGTTTCCGGAATATGATGCATTTGCATCTTTATTACCTGATGGTTTAGTTTTGGATGGCGAGATCATTTGCTTAGATACATCTGCAGGTGAAGGCATTGTAAAGCCGCTCCCGTTTTCGGTTTTGCAAACACGTATAGGCCGAAAGAACATTAGCAAAAAACAATTGACAGAAGCGCCTGTGGGATTTATTGCATACGATATTTTAGAGTATGAAGGAAGAGACTTTCGTGAAGAGCCTTTTATAAACAGGCGTAATTTATTAGAGCAGATAATTGCAGATGTGCATCATCCTTTCTTATTAATTTCGCCAACATTACCCGTTGATGACTGGCAGCAACTGCATACACAACGTGCTACAAGCAGGGAAAAAGGCAGTGAAGGACTAATGCTGAAGCGGAATAATTCGCCTTATCTTTCCGGCAGAAAAAAAGGTGACTGGTGGAAATGGAAAATAGATGCACTCACCATAGATGCGGTAATGATCTATGCCCAAAAAGGCCATGGCCGAAGAAGTAATTTATATACTGATTATACTTTTGCAGTAAAAGACGGCGACAAACTGGTGAGCTTTGCAAAAGCTTACAGTGGTCTTACTGATAAGGAATTTGCTCAGGTAGATGCATTTGTAAAAAGAAACAGCATTGAAAAATTTGGCCCGGTACGTACCGTAAAACCAGAGTTGGTTTTTGAAATTGCCTTTGAAGGCATTGCAGCAAGTAACCGCCATAAAAGCGGTGTGGCTTTGCGTTTCCCGCGAATGAGCAGATGGCGTAAAGATAAAAAAGCAGATGAAATAAATACATTGGATGATCTTAAAGAAATTCTGCGGATGTATAATGGCTCCAATTAAATTGCAAACAAATTCTTTAAAACTGAAAACAGGTCCAATTAAATAATGCTGCCAGGCTGAGCCTGTCGAAGCCGGTATAACCAATGAACCCGCCTTCGACAGGCTCAGGCTGACAATTTTTCAAATAGCACACTACCTGAAGATTAAAGAACGGAGAAAGAATTAAATCACATTAACTTACGCTATTATATACTTTAATTGAAAGTTCAATCTACAACAGGATATAATATAATTAATAACTGGTTACTCAAAAAAGGTAACCAACCATTTTTATTCCAGGCACAAACCTGGCAGGAAATACTGCGTAAAAAAAGCGGCCTTGTAAATGCGCCAACGGGTTTTGGTAAAACCTATTCTGTTTTCCTGGGGGCTGTTATTGATTTTATAAACGATAATCCCACAACTTATCAAACCAAAAAAAATAACGGGTTGCAGTTAATATGGATCACACCTTTAAAAGCATTGGCTAAAGATATTGGCCGTGCTATGGAAGAAGTAATTTTTGAACTTGACCTTAAATGGCAGGTGGGCGTTCGAAATGGCGATACCAGTATCAGTGAGCGGCAAAAGCAAAAAAGAAAAATGCCGGAGGTACTCATCATTACACCGGAAAGCCTGCACCTGTTGCTTGCACAAAAAGATTACCCTGCGGTTTTTGAAAATTTAAAAATTATTGCGGTAGATGAATGGCATGAATTGCTGGGCAGCAAAAGAGGTGTGCAGGTAGAGCTGGCTATTTCCAGAATTGTACATCTGCCTAAAAAAAATAAAAAACAAAAAGTTAGTATTTGGGGTATATCTGCAACCATCGGTAACCTGCTGCAGGCAAAAGAAGTTTTGTTATCACCAATTAATGAAGAAGGCGTTATCATAAAAGCCAAAGTGAATAAGCAAATAGAAGTTCATTCTATTTATCCTGATGAAATTGAAAAATATCCCTGGGCCGGGCATCTCGGTTTAAAACTCATCGAAAAAGTATTGCCCATTATTGCCGTCAGCCGCACTACGCTTATTTTCATCAACACCCGTGGCATGAGTGAAAGATGGTACCAGTCTTTATTGAATGTGGAACCTGAACTTGCCGGCGTGATTGCATTGCACCACGGAAGTATAGAACAGGCCCTGCGGCTTTGGGTGGAAGATGCCTTGCATGAAGGAAAATTAAAAGCGGTGATATGTACGGCCAGCCTTGACCTGGGTGTTGATTTCAGGCCAGTGGAAACTGTTATACAGGTTGGGAGCCCTAAAGGAGTTGCCCGATTTTTGCAAAGAGCCGGCCGAAGTGGGCACCAACCGGGCTCTGTAAGCCATATTCATTTTTTACCTACACATTCACTTGAATTAATGGAAGCTGCAGCATTAAAACAAGCCATGCAGGAAAACATGATTGAAAGCAAAGTGCCGCGGCTGCTTTGTTTTGATGTGCTGATACAATATTTATCAACCCTTGCCATCAGCGATGGTTTTTTGCCGGATGTTATTTTTAAAGAAGTGAAAACAACCTACTGTTATAAAGAAATAACAATAGAGGAATGGAAAGAAATTTTATATTTTATTACCGAAGGTGGCAATGCACTAAAAGCTTATGACGATTATAAAAAAGTAGAAATAATTGATGGCCTGTATAAAATAAACAACCGCCGCATTGCCATGCGGCACCGCATGCATATTGGTACCATTGTAAGTGATGCGATGATGAAAGTAAAATTTTTAAGCGGAGGGTATATTGGTGTTATTGAAGAATGGTTTATTGCCAGGCTAAACCCCGGCGATGTATTTACGCTTTCGGGCCGCAACCTGGAATATGTGGCCATAAAAGATATGACTGCAATGGTGCGAAAATCGAATGCAAAAAAATCAATCATACCAAGCTGGCAGGGTGGCCGCATGCCTTTATCCGCTAATTTAGGAATGATGTTGCGACAAAAATTAGATGAAGCAGCGGACGATAACAATATAAATAAAGCAGAAGAAATAATAGTGCTTGCGCCATTGCTTGACCTGCAAAAACAATTATCTCATCTGCCCAAACTAAATCAATTATTGGTTGAGCATATTGAAACAAGAGACGGATTCCATCTTTTTGTGTATCCTTTCGAAGGCAGGCTGGTTCATGAATCTATGGCAGCCATACTTGCCTGGCGCATCAGCAAAATAACACCCATCACTTTTTCATTTGCCATGAATGATTATGGATTTGAATTATTGAGTGACCAGCCCATACCTGTTGATGATACCAATGTGTACGAATTATTTTCTCCCGAAAATTTATTTGCCGATATTCAACGCAGCGTAAATTCAACCGAAATGGCGAGGCGGAAATTCCGGGACATCAGTGTGATCGGAGGCCTCATCTTCCAGGGGTTTCCGGGAGAAAAAGTAAAAGCCAGGCATTTACAAAATTCTGCTTCGCTGCTGTTTAATGTATTTACTGAGTATGATCCCGGTAATTTATTGATAAGGCAGGCTTATGGCGAAGTGATGGAACAACAAATGGAAGAAGAAAGATTAAGGAACATGCTGGAAAGAATACAGGCCTGCGAGATCATCATCACTTTTCCTCAACGCCTTACTCCTTTTTGTTTTCCGATTAAGGCAGACAGCATGAGAGAAACTCTATCATCAGAAAAACTGGAGGACAGGTTAAAAAAGATGCAGGAGCAGTTGGAGAAAGATACTTAATACCTGATACTTGCTACCTTATACCTGATACTTGATACCTTATACCTGATACTGGATTATATTTGCACCCCATGATGGATTTTATAAAGCATACCATTTTCAATAATAGTTTTTTACTCTCTGCCGCCCGGTGTATTTTTTGGGAAGAAGAAAAAGCATTGATCCTCTCCGACCTTCATTTTGGCAAGACAGGCCATTTTCGTAAAAACGGCATTGCCGTACCGCAAACTGTTTTTAAAGAAGACATACAGCGGCTTACTGCACAAATGCAATATTTTAAACCGGAATATTTAATTATTGTGGGCGATCTTTTTCACAGCCATGCCAATAAAGAAATGGAATTATTTTTAAGATGGAGAAATGATTTTGCACATTTTCCCATAAAACTGGTGATCGGCAATCATGATATTTTACCTAAAGACTGGTATGCAAAAGCAGATATAACCTGCATAAAAGGTCAATTGCAAACCGGGCCCTTTATTTTTACGCATGATAAGGCGGAATGTGCTGATACAGAAAACTGCTATGTGTTCAGCGGCCATATTCATCCGTCAGTTACGATCTTCGGCGCTGCAAAGCAATCATTAAAATTCCCATGCTTTTATTTTAATAAAAACTATGCTGTACTTCCTGCTTTTGGAAGATTTACCGGCTTGCACAGCATTAAACCCGCAAAAGGAGATTCGGTTTATGTTTTGGCTCAAAATAAGATCATGCAAATGCTGGGCTAATTAGTCAGCCCTGATAAAGAAGGCAGGGAAAAATTAGAAATTTAACTACCTTTATGCAGGTATGAATTTTAATAATACTGCATTAAAAATCTAACATGAAAAGCATTAAAAACTTTACAGCAATCATAGAAAAAGAAGATGATGTATATGTTGCTCTATGCCCCGAATTAGACATTGCCAGCCAGGGAGATACCGTAGAGGGAGCTAAACTAAACCTTCATGAAGCCATTGAATTATTTTTTGAGCATGCTTCAAAAGATGAAATAGATTACCGGTTAAAAAACGATATTTTCATTACAAATATGCAAATAGCAGTTGGGTAAGCTTAAAATTCTTTCAGGCAAAGAAGTATGTAAAATCCTTTCTGCAAATGGGTTTGAACAAGTACGTCAGAAAGGGAGCCATATCATCATGCAAAAAAGTATTAACAACAGCACCATCACAGTGCCTGTACCAAATCATTCAGAAATTAAAATTGGCACTTTACAGTCAATAATCAGGCAATCTGAAATTTCAAAAGATCAATTTGAGAACAATTAACTTTTTAAGTACTCCGGCGAAATATGCATCTGCATGAACTACAAAAGTAAAACTAAGTTATGGCGAATGAATACGAGCTGCAGGCAAAAAAAGAATTAATTGCCTGGCAAAAGAAAATGCTGCGCAGGCCGGGCCTGCTGAATAATTTTTCAAAAAAAATTCAAACAAAAATAAATACCTGGATCCCCGAAAAAGTACATAAAGCTATAACTGTTGTCATTAAACAAATGATAAAGGGTGTTTTATTTGGCGCAAAAATTACTACTTCAGAAACCTTGAAAAATGTAAGCCTGAAGGAGCGTGAAGAAAAAGTGCTGGAAAAAGTTGATTTTTACAGGAAAACCGCCATGGTAGAAGGTGGTGTAACCGGCGCCGGCGGCATATTACTGGGCTTGGCCGACTTTCCTATTTTATTAGCAATTAAAATTAAATTACTGTTTGAAATAGCTGCGCTGTATGATTTTGATGTAAATGATTATAAAGAAAGAGTGTACCTGCTGCATATTTTTGAACTGGCATTCAGCAGCGATGTACACCGAAAAAATATTTATTTAAAGATGACTGACTGGGAAGAAGAAAAGCGTAAAAATTTACCTGAGGATATTAACCTGTTTGACTGGAGAAATTTTCAACAGGAATACAGGGACTATATTGACCTTGCTAAAATGGCCCAGTTGATACCCGTGATAGGTGCCCCGGTTGGTGTACTGATAAATCACCGCTTAATAAAAAAACTGGGCATTACAGCTATGAATGCTTACCGGATGAGAATACTGAAGACTCCGCTCCTGTTTGCCTGAATAAAAAAAAATCAGTGATATAAAAATCCCTTCTTTGTTCCTGCCATTTTCCCCGTTGCTTAAAATAAACACAACAACATTTGCCCTTCTCATCTAAAACAGTATTAGCCTGCACATCACTATACCACGCACATCTTATAAAATAAACATTACAAATACCTTGCATTCTAACTAAAATGTTTTTATATTGTTTATAAGCTTAATGTTTATTATCTGCTCACCAAAATTTATAAAAATGAAAAAAATACTCCTGCTTTCGGTAACAGTGCTGGTAAGTATTTTAATACTGGTTGGTTTCTCTTCCAAAAAGAAACACCCGCAACTTACTGCAGCTACTGCTGCCACTGCAATCAATTGTATTGTGCCTGCAAATATAATTCCCATTACAGATGCGGAATTTAAAGTCCGTTATAATCCAAATGTTGTAATGGTGCGTAAAAATGTTTATTCACTTACGGCAGCCGAAATCGCTTCTATTAAAACGGGTGTTACTGCTATGAAAGCGCTGCCTTATACTGATAAAACAAGCTGGCTTTACCAGGCTGCGATACATGGCACCACGTTACCAGATAATCTTCCATCGTGGAATACCTGCCACCAGGCGGGAGCTTCATTTTTCTTTCTTGCCTGGCACCGTATGTATGTTTATTTTTTTGAGCGCATACTCAGGGCTAAATCGGGTAATGCAAACCTCACTCTGCCGTACTGGAATTATCAGACCAATGCTGTAATACCACCCGATTGGCGTAATAGTGCTGCCGGCAATCCTTTATATGATGGCAGCAGAAGTGCCACGCTCAATGCCGGGGGTTCTTTACCCGCAAGTATTATGACTGCAATTAACAATGCGCTTGATCTTGTTCCGTATTATGATTTTCAAACCTCACTGAACGGCCCTCATGGTTCAGTGCATACAACCATCAATGGCAATATGTATCACACAAATACCGCTGCAAAAGATCCGGTATTTTGGTTGCATCATTGCAATATTGACCGGCTATGGGAAGAATGGATACGTAAATGCGGCGGAAGAGGCAATCCCACCGACAACCCCTGGCTCACCAAAACCTATACTTTTTTTGATGAGAATGGTACTGCTGTTAGTATGAATGGAAGCCAGGTAGTAGCCACAGCTTCGCAGTTAAATTATAAATATGATTTTCCACTGACCCGAATTTGTTGGGAAAAAATAAGTCATTTGGTATTTGTTCAGCGAACATTTTTGCTCAGGAAGGTTGCACCCCTTATGCTGGATGGCAGAATACAAAAGGCAAACTTTCGCCAGGAAAAAGCTGATGAACTGGATAATTTTATTACAAGAACCAAGAAAACCCGTATCAACTTCGGCAGTACCACGGCCCCGGAAAAATTAATTATTTCTTTAGGTGGGGTTAAGATTGATAAAATGCCCGAAGGCGTAATAGAAGTGTATATTAATCTCCGGGAGGGTGAAACACCCAATGCTAGCAGTAAAAGTTTTGTAGGCCTGCTTGACCTGTTTGAAGTGGAACATCATCAAAACATGAAAGGTATGGGCGAACCGGATGATATAGAACTGGATGCCAGCAAAGCCGCACAGGCACTTGGTTTAACACTGGCCGACCTGAAAAAAGCAGAAATATCGCTGGTTGTACGGGGTAATTCATTGCGGGGACAAGAAGTAAAAACAGAGGCTAAAGTAACGATACAAAGAACTAATTTTTCTATTCATCAATTAAAATAAACAGCACATTGATCAATATACTTCTGGCGACAGGTATATTTTCCTGTTGCATAGGTTGCAATTCGGGCAAGCTGGTAAAAACTGAAAACAGCAGCGGAGATACAACTTTGTTAAGCAGGACAGATAAGGCCGTTAACATTGGTACTGTGCCTGCAGTTATACCCCTCACATTTTTAAACAACAGTAAAGATTTATTTAACAGTAATAGTAAAACCTGGTTGCTCTTTAACGATCCGCAAATTACTGAAGCACCCGATGGCGTTTATGAAATATACTTAACGAACCAGCCCCCTGAAATTAATAACCTTACTGCAACAAACCCTGCCTTTGTTAATGTGCTTGACCTGTATTCAATAACAGCACCCGGCTCAAAGCAAATTATTGAGGTAGATATAAGATCGCATGTAAAAAATGTGTTTTTGCAAAAGCAACAAACACAAACTGTTTATGTAACCCTGGTTTTTAATGGCAACCGTTTGGCAGATGGCAGCAAATCAAAAAAAGCAGGAGAAATGCGGCTGAGCGGAATCCGAATGGTGCAAACACAAAAATAAAAATTGCCTTCAACCTAAATCAGCCGCAAGGCTAATACCAAAATAATATTTTTATAACTCAACAAAACTCCCCGGCAAATGGCAAAACCTTTTAAAGAAAACATGAGCGCTGAAAGAAAACTGGCTTTTGAGAAATTAAACATTAAACCTGATAAGCGTGCCATACTTTGCCTTGATGGGGGTGGTATGCGTGGCATCCTCACCATACAGTTATTAAAGAAATTAGAAGAAACGGCCGGCATTCCCTGTTATGAATTGTTTGATATGATTGCCGGTACTTCTACAGGCGCCATTATTGCGGGTTTAATAACCAGCGGGCGCAATGCTACCGAAATAGAAAAAATGTATGTTGACCTGGTAACAGAAGTATTTGACAGGAGGTTACTGGGCTTAAGGTTTATCAACCCTCCTGCATTTACCAAAAAAAAATACCGTGAAACCTTAAAAGAAACGGTTAATGATATTAGTTTGGAAAATGCCTGCAGGCTGCACGATCTTGACCTGATGATCACCTCGCATGATATTAGTGCAGGAGAAGAAACCTTCTTCTCCTGCTTTAAACAGGATGACGGATCTTATTATGGAACTTATAAAGATGTGTTACTGCGTGCCGTTATGGAAGCCACGATGAGTGCGCCTACTTATTTTTATCCTTTAGAGCGTTTTCTTGATGGTGGTACCACCACTTATAATAACCCTGCACTTGCTGCTTTTATGGAAGCAGTTTCTTATAGCTGTGACCGGAAAAAAAATCCGGGTGCCAAAAGCAGTTACCCGATAGACTCTATTGCTATCTTCAGTTTTGGTACAGGTATCTCCCGCCAGTTCATCAATCCCAAAGATACTATCAACCCCGAAGGCATTGATATTAAATTCTGGCTTAACTGGCTGATGACACAAACCGGGCAGGATGCAAGCGCCATGCAGATCAACACTTTCCGTTCTCCGTTGATCAAACAACTTATTGATTTTAGGCGGTTCCAGGTTTCACTTGATCCGGCGGCTATAAAAAAATTGCCCAATGTTGATGGGCTTGATCCAAAAAAATATGGCAGTATATGGCTGCATGAGCTTGATGAGAAAACCCTGGGAAATATTGATATGGCCGATGTAACAAAATTTGACCTGATGAAAATTATTGGCGAACAGGTGGCTGAGTATATTGTGAATTGTGGTAACAATTTCCAGGAGGACCTGGTGGACGCCCGCAATAATGACCTGCTGGTAACTTTCTTTGGAGATATTGACCGCATAAAAAAACAATTAAGTGATCCGAAATGGATTGATGGGTTTATTGCATAAAGTAAACGCTTGTTTTTATTTATAACGATGCCATAAAAATTTATTGCAGTAAGACCTAATGCATAAGATCATTTTGTTTGTTTACGATTAGCCCGGTCGCCTGCCTTACCATATACCCAGGCAACAAACCTTTTAGGAAGTATCCTCAAAACACCAGAAAGTATTTTTGCAATAGTACCGGGCACAATAAGTGGCCTCCCTTTCAATGTTTTTTTAACAGCAACCTCTCCTACCCTTGCAGGCTTTACGGCCATTGCAGTCCCAAGCCAACCCAATTGTTTTTTTGTTTCCTTTTCAATAGAAGGTTTGGTAAAAACCGGTCCCGGGGCCAGGCAACTAACGCTTATGTTTTTGGATTTTAACTGGTAACGAAGCGAATAACTGAAAGAAATAACAGCCGCTTTTGTTGCAGCATATAAATTTTTAGCAGGTATGGGGGCAAAACCAGCCATGCTTGCTACATTCAAAATATAAGCCGGTGCATTTTTTTCAAGCACAGGTAATAAAGTAAGGCTTAATGCCATGGCACTTTCCAAATTCAACCTTACCATATACCGGAGGCTGTCGAGCGATAATGATAAATAATCTGCATCACCTCCCAAACCTGCAACATTACACAGCATTTTGAGTTTAATATTTTTATTGGTGCACCATGCTGCAATTGAAGTGGCTGTTTCTTCTTTACTAAGATCGTAGGATAAAACATCAACATGAACCGGGTATGCTGTTTCAAGTTTATTTTTTGCTACAACCAGGCCATCCATGTTCCTGGCTATTAAAATTAAATGATAACCCCGCTTTGCCAGGGCTTCTGCTATAGCAAAACCAATGCCCCTGCTGCCACCTCCTATTAATGCATATAATGAATCGCTGTTGCCGTTTGCAGATGATAAGCTCATATTAATGAATTCAGTTTGTTCCAGAGAGGATTGTTTAAAAATATCGTTGGATTTTGGCAGTACATTTTCAGCAACAATTTGAGCATTTATCACTACAATACAACATGTAAAATAAAATAAAAGTGCAGTTTTTTTCATTTGTTAAGCAGGCTTTTAGCGAAATTAAAATTTACAATGTACCGTTTGTACATAAAAATGCGGGCATATATGTGAATGATGTAAGTACTGGCCATAATCATGTAATATTATATCAATGATATTGGCCCAATTTTAGTGTGTTAATTATGAAGCACTTCAAAATTAATACCAAAAAGAAGATTACAATGAATACATCCCTCAAAAGAATTTTTTAATATAAAAATCATTGCCATGAAACAGCCTTATTTAAAAGTAAACCCTGCTAACCATTTTACAAAAGACCCGTTCAGTTACAGGCATCCTATATTTAACGATAACAAGGCGCCTTCAAACAAAAGCTTTATAACAGGCGAACAAGGCAAAACTCAAAACAGGGTTACAAAAAATGACGCTTTGGTTTTGCATGATTTTTTTGGCGCCCTCAATTACTAAAACAAAATTATTAATCAGAATAAATATTTATGAACATTCAATTTAATGCCAACAGTAACTTAACCATACATGCAGAATTCAGGGATAAGTTAAACGAGCTGCTCACAGACGAATTAAGCAGGTTTAGCGAAAATATCACCAGGCTTGAAGTTCATCTCTCCGATGAGAACGGCCATAAGCACGGACAGAACGATAAAAGGTGTTTGCTGGAAGCAAAGGTTGAAGGCAGGCCGCCGGTTGCAGTTACAGCAGCAGCAAATAATTATGAACTGGCTGTTGATGCAGCTGTTAATAAATTAACGTCGTCGCTGGATTCTATTTTTGGACGGTTAAGCAAACACTAAAGGTGTAAAAATATTATATTCCAGATATTATCTCTGCGAAAATATATATTTACCCAGGCCTTTTTAAACGCCAACCGGTACTAAACAAATTGCAAAAGAAAAATCCTATTTTTAGTACATGAAAATTGATGACCTTAACGAATTGCCCGATTGGGATGATAACGAATTTGATGGTGATGATGAAGATGGTGAAGACTGGAAACCCAATCCCACAAAAGAAGCCTGTAAAGCCATGTATGTACAGTGGAATACGGTAATGACTGTATTGCAGGCTGCTTTTGACAGTTTAAAAGAGCCGGGTGAAGATGATATGTTTGAAAAAGAAATGATGGAAGATCATATAGCCATGATCACAGGCGATGCCCTGGAAGTGGCAGTAAAAATAAAAAGCTCAGAGGCGGGCCTTTATATCATCAGGATGGAGAATGCAGCCATCATCCGAAAAAATGCTCAGTATATTAAAATTTCAACCAATAGTTTTATGCTTGAAGGACAGATGGAACCGCAACACCGCCTGATCATTCGTGATGAAATTGATAAATTTAAAGAATTATTTAAAGCCTGGGTGGCCACATTTGAAAAAGATGAGTTTGAAGATGAATGGGGACTCTTTATTTAGCTTTGCACACAGCCCGGTGATCTTAATTAAAAAACTTTTATCTGCTTTTTTCCCCTTTGCAAAAAATAAATTCCATACAATCATTACTGGGCCAAACAGATATTTATCTCATTGACCAGATCATGAAAGGCAGGTACAAAGATGATGAAAGCATATTAGATGCAGGCTGTGGCCAGGGCCGTAACATGCACTGGTTTTTACAAAATAATTTCAATATTACCGGCTTAGATTTAAGTGAAGAAAATATCCGTGATTTAAAAGCCACTTACCCTGGTTTACCGCCCAACAGGTTTATGGTTTCAGCAGTTGAACAAACACTCTTCCCCGATGCGCATTTTGATCATATCATCAGCAGTGCAGTATTGCATTTTGCAAACAGCACAGCTCAGTTTAATAAAATGATGATGGAAATGGTTCGTATAGTAAAACATAGCGGCACCATCTTCATCCGCATGACATCAGATATAGGCATTGAAAATAAAGTGGTTCATATTGCTGAAGGCGTTTATTTTATTCCCGATGGTTCAAAACGATTTCTGTTAACCAGGCCTTTGTTAACCGACTGTATGCAGCAAAATAAACTCTCGTTCCTGGAGCCATTGAAAACAGTAAATGTAGATGACACCAGGTGCATGAGTACCCTCATACTTCAAAAACTATAACGCCCAAAACTGAATAATAAAATTTACCTTAGGCTCTTAATTATTCCATAATTTCTTAGTCGCCTTTTTAATACACTTGCACTTTCAAATTCAAATATCTAATTTTATGAACGGATATTTTTGTTCAACATTAATTTTGATTTATGAAACTTCCCTATTTTCTTTTAACTGCAATCGCTGCTTTTTTTACTGCAGCAGCATTCAGATCAATTATTAAAAAAGACAACAGCAAAACCTTTATTCACCTGGTTGCCGAAAAGAAAAAATTCAGCATCCGCTGCTCGCCTTTATACATCCCTTCGCCCAATCAAAGCATTCCTTTATTAACAGGCTGGGGCAACTATAGCTGGAAAATAACCACCGGCTCCGACAGTGCACAGATCTACTTTAACCAGGGAATTAACATGTACTATGCATTTCATATTATTGAATCGAGAGCTTCCTTTGATAAAGCCACGCAATTTGATCCAACCTGTGCCATGGCCTGGTGGGGAAAGGCCCTTGCATTTGGCCCAAACATAAATGATTTTGGTTACCAGCGGCCTTCAGAAGCATTTCCATCTGCAACAAAAGCAAACGAATTAAAAGCAACAGCAACTCCTGTAGAAAAAGCATTGATTGAAGCCATGGTTGTAAGGTATGTTGATGACAGCACGGCCGACCAGGGTAAATTAAATGCATTGTACCGCGATGCCATGGGCCTAGTTTATAAAGCTTACCAAAAAGATGAAAATGTAAGTGTATTATATGCTGATGCATTGATGTTACTGCATCCCTGGGACCTGTATAACCATGATTTTACGCCCAAGGCATGGACACCGGAAATTGTTGCTGTTATAAAGCACAGCCTGCAGTTGAATCCAAAACAGCCCGGCGCCCATCATTACTTTATTCACGCTGTTGAAGCATCGGCAAAACCCGAACAGGCGTTAAACAGCGCGGCATTTTTAACAACGGCCATGCCCGATGTATCACATATTACCCACATGCCTTCCCATATTTATATCAGAACCGGGTATTACAATAAAGGTATTGGCGTTAATGATAAAGCGTTATCGGGCTATCATAAATACCTTGGTTATTTTCCTGCTGCCGAAGAAAGTAATTTACTATACGATCTGCACAATGTACACATGAAACTCAACTGTGCTCAAATGGCGGGCAATTATAAACTGTCCATGATGGCTTCGCTTGATGTGCAGCAAAAAATTCCTGGCTTTTATCTTTCGCTTCCAGGCTCTTTGGGAAATTATGTGCAATACATTCACGAATCGCCATTATTTACACAATTACGTTTTGGAAAATGGCAAGAAATTTTAAGCGGGCAAATTGCTGATACCTTAACCTATACTCCGGTATTACAATATTTTGCAAGAGGGATAGCTTTTGCAAAAATGAACCAGGTTGTAAAAGCAAAGGAAGCACTTGAACTGATGAAGACCAAAATGAACGAGCCTTCATTGAAAGAACCATTAACACCTTTTAATGCTGCTTATGACGGAGCCCTGGTTGCAAAAGGCATTTTAGAAGGCATTATTGCCGAACAGGAGCATAACTATAAAAATGCGATCGTATATTTTCAACAGGCCGTTGTTGCCGAAGATCACCTGATCTATACTGAACCACGTGACTGGTTATTACCGGCCCGACAGTATCTGGGAGAGGCTCTGATCAAAGCCGGTAAATACAATGATGCAGTTACTGTGTTTAAAAAAGACCTTGAAATAAACCCAAATAATGGCTGGTCGTTAACCGGTATTGTAAAATGCTACCAGGTTTTACATAATCATAATTCTTTTGCTGCTGCACAAAAGCAACTTAAAGCGGCATGGGTTATCAAAGACACCGAGATTAGATCGGCTGTATTCTGATATGCATATTTCTTTATAAGCCATGATTGCCCCCATGGGCGAACAATCACTGAGATTTATAAGGACTTAATAAGGGTTGGCAACCCTGAACCAACCGCATTAATCTTTGCCTAAATGGATTACATTTGCCCCCTCAATTAAAATCATGAAGAGAATTCTTGTTACGTTGCTTACATTTTTTATAATCAGCATGGCCACTGGCCAAACTAACATTAAGCTTGAAGAAGTGAGCAGCCATATTGGCGACAGTGTTACAGTTTGCGGCAAGGTCTCCGGCATGCGTTATTTTGAAAACAGTAAAGACAAACCTACTTTTTTAAACATTGGGGCTAAATATCCCAATCAACAGCTAACCGTTGTAATTTGGGAAAATGTAAGAGCGCTTTTTACCGGAAAAGTTGAAGACCTGGTGGATAAAGAAATCTGCATTACCGGCCGTATAATATTATATAAAGAAAGACCCGAGATTGTTATTGATAAGCCTCAGCAGGTTGTTGTTCAGTAAAAATTACACTAACCGTACGGGCATTATTTTTAAATTTACAGGGCTGTTTTGATTTTGAATTTGTATGCAAATGCCCGAACCCTCTCCTGTTTTGTTATGCAGTGTTACTGTACCGTTAATAGAAGTAGCCCTTTTCTGAATACTGGTGAAACCTGTTGTTTGTTTTTCAAGTTCACTATTAAATCCATTTCCACTGTCCCTGATACAAAGCTCAATGCAGTTGCCGGTATCTTTAACATGAATTTCTATGTTACCTGCCTGCGAATAATTTAAAACATTGGTAAGTGCCTCCTGGCAAATTCTAAAAATATCTGTCTTCATTTCATCCACCATGTTTTGTTCGTCATAGTCACTTGTAAAGGCACAGGCAATTCCGTTTAAAACGGTAAACTCCCTGCAAAGCCATTCAAGCGTAGCATTCAATCCAAAATCATCCATCATTTGCGGGCTAAGGGAAAATGCAAGCCGTTGAATGGTTTTAATAAGTAACCTTGAAACTTCTGAAGCATGTTCGATCCGGCTTGTAACATTTTCAGGCAAATCAGCAACATTAATTTTTAACCAGCTTACATCCATATTAATAACCGAAACTAATTGTGCCAGTTCTTCATGCAATTCATAGGCAAAATATTTCCTGTCTTTTTCAATCCGGCTTTTAAAATGAGTTGTAAGACCTTTAAACTTATTATACTGTTCTTCTGCTTCCTGCTCTATTTTTTTACGGGCAGTGATATCTTTTGCGATGGCTAAAATAATTCCCTTATCTGCAATATAAACCGATGTCCATTCTAACCAAATGATATTACCGGTTTTGGTAACATAGCGGTTAAAATAATTATGCAGTACCTCTCCTTCAAATAATTGTGCCCTCTTTAAAAGTGTCTTCTCTACATCTTCGGGATACATAAAAGTGGTTATTGGGCTGGCGTATAATTCTTCGGCAGTATATCCTAATTTTTCAATCACAGCATGATTCACATGCTGCAAAAACCCATCCTTACCTGCAATCCAAACAAGGTCGGGGGTTAATTCAAAAAAATCGGATAATTCAATGTCGTTCATATACTTTACTTATAACAGGATGTGCATTATACAGATTAACCATCTATTTAACAGGAATACCCGGCAACAAAATAAACGGACTAAGCTGGTGTATTGTTGTGATTTTTTATCAAATTAACAATTTGTAGATTCTTTCCTACAGTTGCACCGTTTTATTAAGCAGTTTAAATTTTTTTGCAAAACAAACCTTTTTTTGCTTTCCGGTTAAACTATTTTAATTTTTTTGCCGCAGTATGTGTTCCTGTTTCAAATTTAGAGCTTTTACTTTCCAATCGCCCCTGCCTTGTCCTCTTTAAATTCCCTGTTTCAAAAAACGGCGCTAAAAAAATTGCTTCATGTTTTAAGTAGCGTATTTTAGTGTACACAAATGTTGATGATAATTTTAAATAACATATCTCACCAGGGAATCTTACAAATATATGGGAAAGAAAAATTTTCAGGTTGCAATAATGCACGGGCATTCTAAAGATTATCTCGAAATAAAAAAAATAATTAGTGCGTATGAATTTTCGCCAAGAATATTTTGCCACACAGGCAAGTATTGTCCGCCGCAACTAAAAATCAATTCAAACAATTAACTTACAGTAAAACCAATTCTTTCAAAAAAATTTTTGGAAACGCGGATCATCCCGGATTTATTTCACTTTTCTTAAAACCAAAAAAAGCATGAAGAATTAAAAAACAAATACCCGGTTTCATCATGCCATGGAAGAGAGGAATTACCCGGTATCGCACTGCAAATCTACACCACTTTTTTTAGTACCTTGCATTTATGAAGGTTTATACGGACACATCAGTTATTGGCGGCTATTTCGACAAGGAATTTCAGGAATGGTCAGTAGCATTATGGAATGAATTTATAGCAGGTTCAAAACATATTATGCTGTCTGATCTTACTGCACAGGAACTTGAATTTGCAAGAGAAGAAATTAGAAATCTTTTAACAGATATTCCTGAATCAAACAGGGTGGACATAATTGTTGATGATGAAGTTATAAAGCTTGCAGAAATCTACATTACAGAAGGCGCTTTAACCAACAAGAGTTATAATGACGCTTTGCATATTGCTCTTGCAACATTAAATAATGCTGATGTTCTGGCCAGCTGGAATTTTAAGCATATCGTAAACCTTGACAGAATAAGATTGTACAACTCAATTAATCTGCGTTTTGGTTACAGATTAATTGAAATAAGAACACCAAGAGAAATTTTAAATCTTACAGACAATGAATAAAGACAAAAATATTACCCAACCTATTGCCGGATTGGATGCCGTTAAAATGATGAGGGACATCCGTGAAAAGTTAAGTGAGAAATATTGGAAGAACCCCGACATTTTAAAAAAAGAAATGGAAGAAATCAGAAAGAAGTATCATTTCAAATTGATGGTTATTCAATAACCATTTGCCGCTGGATGCAGGCATTGCCGCAGTCTGGTTTTAAACCAACGGCGTGACGACGATTTAAAACAAAATATCACACTAGGGAAATCTTACAAATATATGGGAAAGAAAAATTTTCAGGTTGCAATAATGCACGGGCATTCCAAAGATTACCTCGAAATAAAAAAAATAATTAATGAGTGTGAATTTTCGCCAAGAATATTAATTGAAGAATATGGAGCAGATACAATTTTTGAAAATTTAAGAGATCTGATATGGGATGAGGTACACTGCGTTATTGTTATATTGACCAAAGACGACGAAATGTTAGGCGGCAATAAAAGAGCCAGGCAGAATGTAGTATTTGAATTAGGGTATTGCTTTGGAGCTTTTGACAGCTTGCCGGATATTGCCCCATATAAACCAAAGGACGCTTTAATTGTAGTTGCTGAAAAAGATGTGGAATTATTTGCGGACATTAATGGATTAACCAGGATTGAATATGAAAGTGGCAAGATAGCGGAGAAAAAAGATTTTATATTGGAATGTTTGAGGCGTAGTTATACAAAAGCAAAAAAATACTATGTTTTTGACTCTTTATAATTCAATTTTTACCGCGGTGGGTTTTTCCAGTGTACAATTTTAAAGAATCCTTTTGCCGCAGCAGCTAAAAATCAATTCAAACAATTATCCTATGGAAAACCAATTCTTTCTAAAAGATTTTG
The DNA here is from genome assembly GCA_031410355.1 of Chitinophagaceae bacterium. Lineage (GTDB taxonomy): Bacteria > Bacteroidota > Bacteroidia > Chitinophagales > Chitinophagaceae > Ferruginibacter. Next base: position 23,179 of record JANNYY010000662.1, read on the forward strand.
GAAACGTGGATCATCCCTCACTGCAGGCGGAACCCATTGTTCATATTTAAGCATAATTAAAACCGGGTCCCGTTCCTTGTATGCCTTATCGAGATAATCAAATGCTTCATCCAGGTCACCCAGATAAGCAGCGGATAACCCGATAAACGTTTTTGTGATATATTCACTTGCCGATCTCTCTTTTATTTCATTCATCAATGTACGGGCCTTATCAATATGCCCGCTGATGCAATAGGTCCAGATAAATGCATTAACTGTAAAGTGATGCCTGTTTGAAAGCTTCATGGCAGATTCGTAGGAAGAGATCGCCTCTTCATATTGATGCAAGGCCATTTGTATTCTCCCCGCATTTAAATGGCATACAAATGAACTGGCATCCAGTTCAATACCCACTTTGCAAACAGCAAGTGCTTCATCATACCTGCCGGCACTATGTAGGATGAGGGACTGCATAGCATAACAAATTGAACTAAGTGGTTCCAGTTTTATAGCCAACTCTCCATGTTTTACAGCTTCTTTAAAATTACCTTCCACGCAGGCAAGATAATTCCATCCATATCTAAAATAACCGTCAGCATATCTTGGATTTAATTCAATGGATCGAAGAAAATTTTTCTTGGCTTCAGGCCAGTTCCATTCAAAAAACGTATAATAATATCCCAATGAACAATAAGCCTGGCAAAGTGTAGGATCCAGTTCCAATGCCCGCTCAGCAGATTTCCTGGACTTGGTCATTACCTGTTCGGACGACAATAATCCGTATGTTGCGCTCAATAAATTGGCATCGGCATACGCTGAATGAGCCAGGGCAAAATCAGGATCAATTTCAATTGCTTTTTGAAAACATTCAATGCCGGTTTTTAAAGAAGCGCCCCGCCTTGTTATGTAAAAACGTCCTTTTAAATACAATTCATAGGCCTCTGTATTTTGTGTATGGCTTTTGGTGATCAGGTCGCGGTCTTCTTTCATTAATGTTCCCATCAATTTTTCTGTAATGGCCAATGCGATCTCATCCTGTATGGCAAACACGTCATTAATTTCCCTGTCATATCTTTCCGACCACAAATGGTACCCGTTGTCTACATTAATCAACTGCACTGTAATTCGCAGCCGGTTACCCTGTTTGCGCACACTGCCTTCCAGTACGGCAGCCACACTAAGTTTTTTACCTACTTCACGCAGGTCTGTATTTTTTCCCTTGAATTCAAAAGAAGAAGTGCGGCCCGCAACATTCAGGTCTTTTAAATGGGCTAAAGAATTGATGATCTCTTCTGCTATGCCATCGCTGAAATATTCCTGCTCGGGATCATTGCTCATGTTTACAAAAGGTAAAACTGCAATGGATTTAACGATTTGCTTTTCGGTAAACTTTCCGATTATATCATTCCGGTTGGGTATTGGTAAATTGTTGATCGCCAATGCAAATATCTCCATGGGCTCATCCACATTTTTAAAATCGAAACTGCCTAAACTGGTAAGCTTAAATTCGGGCTTATTTTTTATTTGTTTCTGTACAGCTTCAGAGAGCAGCACAGCTCCGGGCACACCCATGCTTTCAATACGGGAAGTAATGTTTACACAGTCGCCGAAAATAGCGCCTTCTTTGTGAATAATATCTCCAAGGTGGATACCAATGCGAACGGGCACTTGTGGTTCTTCCTGAAAACCTTCCTGTAAAACTCCTGCACAGCTCACCGCATCTGCTGAATTGGCGAAAATGATAAGGCAGCCATCTCCATAATATTGAATGATATCACCCTGGAATTCGGGAACCTTCCGGTTTAATTCTTCCTTAAAGCGGTTTAATTTAATTAAAGCCAGCGATTCATCACGCTGCATCATAGCGGTATACCCCACAATATCAGTAAACATGATAACAGCAAGATGTCGGGATTCTGGCATATGTTGGTTCAGCTTTATTAAGAAAAGTACTGATATTTTTTGAATATCTCAATCAAACAAAATGATATTCCCTTTTTTGTAGCCTGCTACGTCTTGTGCAGCTGGTAAATAGAATTCGTTTTGCCGCAGTGTGTATTCCCCGTTTTAAACTTAAAACATGTTACTATCCAAACGCTCCTTTGCCACAGTGGTTATTCCAGTTTCAAATTTTAAAGCATTTTACACCACCTTAAATTGAATTATATTTGATAATGCAACGAAGGTTTTTAGACGACCTTATGTTGTGAGAAATCCTGACCCAACTCTACATGTATAACAAAACTATTTTTATGAAAAAATTATTTTTAGGCTCCGCTGCACTGGCACTTTTTGCAATTGCCATCACACTTTTTCAAATTAGCTGCAAAAAGGATGCGATCGCCCAAACCATAACATATACCCTTCAACCTGCAACTGCGTCCTCGCTTGGTGGCGTAATTGTCGGGTCCGGACTTACAGTGGATAATTCCGGTGTTCTTTCCACAAATGGACCTCATAATGATGTTATTCTTTATTTAAAATCAGTTCCAACTCCGCTTGGTGTAGAATGGTGGACCTGTTCAAAAGATGGTTCAAATCAAAGAAAAGTAAATTTTCCGCCTGCCATTACAATAACTCAACTTGGAGTTTCACTCCTGTCAGACAAAAACTCTGTTGTGTTTTCAGCCGCGGTAACTGCAACCCCGTTGGGGGTTTCAGATATTTACACCATGAATATTGATGGTACCAATCTTCAAAAAATAGTTACCAACGGAGCCAATAACTTTTATTCGCCACAGGCCAGTTGGTAAGATAACCGTATTTTAATGCTGTGCGTTAAGCAACGCTAAGCTCATTCATATTTGTGTCCCGTTGTGTTATTTCAACCGCCGGTGCATAATTTGTTGCATTTAGTAAAATATCCATAATTCCCTGTATGTCTTTACTGTTTTTCTTTTCGGATATATACAAGGTTACTTTTGAAACGCCTGGCAGCAGGTTAGGTGAATTAATGCTGATGCTTTTCCAGGCTTCCTGTATCATTTTTTTAACGGGTTCAATATCCGTAGCGTCAACCAAAAATGTTACACGTTCAGAAGGTACACAATCAAGCAACAGGTTTACTTCCTGTTCGCAGCCTTTTCGTTCCTCCGAAAATCCACGAAGATCCATCAGTATGGTATCGGCGATCTGTACAAATTCAGCAACTGTCATCTTCCAGGTATTGTTATAACATTGCACAGGTACCTGCTTAAAAGTGTTGCTTAATTTACGGGGCCACCGGTTTATTTGGGCCAGGCGTTTATCAAGCACTTCCCTGTTACTGATAAAATTTTTTTTAATGAGCCAGTACCTGCAGCGGAGATTTGCGTAAAAGCCAACCAATAAAGCCAGGAACATGATCACACCGATCCACCGGTAGCGGATGTGTAAAGATGGTACTTCATGAAGCGTCATTATTATGATAAAAACCAGAAAAAACATAAACAACAATTGTTTCCATATTTTTATCTCCCTGTTCAAAAAAGATTTATCTGCAACAGTTAAAAAAGAACCAAAATGCTGCCAATACTTCCACAGTCCGTTAAAAGTAAATTTTGCGTTCTTATCAATACCAAAAACACGCAGAATAAGCAACTTATAATTACGTACATTTCTGTAAGAAATATACAGCCTTGCTATTAAAAAAATATGAAAAGCTACTGCAATGATCAATGCCGCACGCAGTTGCCAGGCAAAATTACCTGATGAAATGGCTATAAATAAAATAACGGCTACAATGGCGCCAGAATAATAAATGCTATACCCTGGCTTATTATAAAATGCCCTCAATTTTATAACCGGATTCAGAAACCTTGATAACCCTGTATTGTAGGCCCGGTATTGACTGCGAAAGGCTAAATACCTGTCCAATGATAAAACGATCAATATAATTCCAAAGCCTACACCTCCCAGCCAGTCATCAGATTTTGGATATCCGGAAAAATAATAAGCGGCTACAGAAAACAGGATATATCCTGTACCGGCAGCTATATCTAATAAAGCCATTTTCCAAAAAAGTTTCCGTGCACGGGTAATTAAAAATTCTCTTTGTTTTACAGCCTCTTTCATTACTGAAATATTGTTTATTTCAATAAATTCCATGGCATCGTCAGGGGGTACTTCGCTATGCGTTTCGGTAAGTGTGGCAGCCCATTCAATTTCTGAATTGGCACGCATTAAAGACTCTACCTTTCTTAAATATAATTTACGGGTTATAAAGATGCCGCATATTATCACGGCCAGTATTAATAAATATATTATTACTATTGCCAACTCCGTATACATACCCTTACTGAAATTAATAGAAAAGATGTGTTATTGAATTACAGAGGGCTGCTGATGAAAATGGCTTTTCAGGTATGGAAGAAAACCAGCGTACGGTTTACATGTTGCTTTGCTAATCAGGATACAAAACTAATAACTGCGCAAATAATATTTTATGCCATTAGCATTCAGGATTGATGCGCCGGTTTTCACAGCTCCGCTGTATTGTTCAAACGAGGAATAGTAGGTAATGGTAAAGCGGTCAATGCTTTTAATTTTTCCGCGAAAGGCTTTGTCTTCAAACGATCCGTAATAGCTAAGTGATGTGGGGCCAACAGTTTTTAATTTGCCGCACAGGTCTGCATTTTCGTAAGATGCATACCAGGTAACAGCTTGCCGGCCCAGGGCTTTAATATTGCCGCGGTAAGCGGCGTCTTCATAAGATAAATAATAATCAAGATTGATAGACCCAATCGCTTTCACCTTACCTTTCAATGCATCATTTTCGTAGGAGGCATAATAAGTTAAAAGCGTTTTGCCAATATATTTTACTTTACCGCGTAATGCTTCATCATCATTTTGAGTATAGTATTCCACCCTGCCAACATAAGGGTCCAGGTTTCCATAGTAATTTTCCTGGTAGCCAATGTATTTATCAAATCCCCATTTGCTTATGTTACCATCTTTGCTAAGATAAACCTGCACATTTTCATCCAGCCCAAAAGCAAAAACATCAACCTGGCCGTTTCCGGTAAGGGTAATTTTAGCAATACTCTGGCCAAAGCCAATTTGTAATATCAATGCGGCAACAATAGTAAAAATTATCTTTTTCATATAAATACCATTTCGGTTATTTGCTTATAAAGATAAGGCACAAATAATAGAAAGAAAATATTCTGCATTATAATTTTCTTTTTTAACTATTATATGTACTTTGACAGCTTATTTCAAAAATTCAGCGAAATTCTTCCTTTGAAAAAGCCCTGCCCTGTTGTATAACACACCCCAGATTTTTTCTTTTATTAACTGCCCGCAATACCGGGCCTAAAAAATTTATGTATGAAAAAAATTACGGCATTTTTGGTTTCGTGTTTATT
>JANNYY010000663.1:0-9829 GCA_031410355.1 Chitinophagaceae bacterium
TATCGTAATGGCCATATTGCCCGTTGGGTAACATCCATACCAGGCGGTTAAAATAATTTTCATCTTCTTTAATCATCACACTTCCTGTAAGTATAATACCATTTTCCCTGCTTATTCTTTTCATCCATTCAATTGTTTCGCCTTCCATGGTTTCGGCCAATAATTCGGGCCTCATACTAAAACCCGTACTGAACATTTCGGGCAATACAACGATTTCTGTTTTTTCTTCAATACCGGCAATTTTTTGTTCCAGCATTCGCAGGTTTGCCGTTTTATCCTCCCAAATTAAATTGCTTTGTATAGTAGTAATTGTAAGCGTTGACATGTAAATCAGTTATACACGAATTTACAATACAATGTACAATACAGGGCGGTTTGCAGGTTCTTTTTATGTTTTATCATCCATTAAAAAACAAAACTGTAAATTTGCATTCCACTACCTTTCACAAGACGGCCTGTTGCAGGCTATGTGGTAAATAAATATTTCCTGCTGATTCAGAAAATGCAACGTCTTTGCCAGCCCACACAAAACATAAATAAACCATTTAATGGCATTTAAAAAATTAGATCTTATTGATCCTATCCTGAAAGCATTAAGCACCGAAGGATACACAACCCCCACGCCCATACAAGCACAAAGCATTCCTTTAATCTTAGAACAACGGGACCTGCTTGGCTGTGCACAAACCGGTACCGGAAAAACGGCAGCATTCGCTATCCCTATTTTACAGTTACTCTATCAAAATAAAGGCGAAGAACGTGGCCCGCATAAAATAAAAGTGCTGATATTAACACCAACACGTGAGCTTGCTATACAGATCGATGAAAGCTTTGCTGCTTATGGCAAACATACCGGCCTGAGCCATACCGTAATATTTGGCGGTGTTTCGCAATTGCACCAAACAAATATTTTAAGAAGAGGCGTAGATATATTGGTAGCAACACCGGGCCGCTTATTAGATTTAATAGGCCAGGGCTTTATTGATTTAAAATTCCTGAAAATATTTGTACTGGATGAAGCAGACCGTATGCTGGACATGGGTTTTATACACGATGTAAAAAGGATCATCACCAAGTTGCCCGCAAAAAGACAAACCTTGTTTTTCTCAGCAACCATGCCGCCCGAAATTCAAAAGCTTGCCAATGTATTATTAACCAACCCGGCTTATGTGGAGGTTACGCCGGCATCTTCAACGGTTGATGCTATTGAACAAAGTTTGTATCATGTAGATAAACAAAATAAACCCGCGCTGCTTTTATATTTATTAAAAGATGCGGATATTGTTACTGCACTGGTTTTTACACGTACCAAACATGGTGCAGATAAAGTTGTAAAATTTTTACACAAACATGAAATAACCGCAGCCGCCATTCATGGTAATAAATCGCAGAATGCACGGCAGCATGCCCTGAGTAATTTTAAAGGCGGAAACCTCCGTGTGCTTGTTGCCACAGATATTGCCGCCCGTGGTATTGATATTGATGACCTGAGCCATGTAATAAATTTTGAATTACCCAATGTGCCCGAAACGTATGTACACCGCATTGGGCGTACCGGCAGGGCAGGTAATACAGGGATTGCCATTTCTTTTTGCGATGCAGATGAAAGAACTGAACTAAAAGATATTCAAAAACTGATCGGGTTAAATATTCCGGTGATCAATTCGCACCCTTACCCTTTAAGTAATGCTAATTTTTCTTCTCCTGCAGCTCCCCAACAAAAACAGGGTCCACAACGTTCCCGGGGTTTTGGTTCTTATGATAAAGGAAAAAGCAGGAATTTTAACAGCAGGAGACAGCCAAATAAAAATTAAAATATGTAACAACCCTTTTTTGTTTAAGCACTAAATATTTGTATTTTACATGCCTAAAACTAAATAAATATGAAACATATTTTTGTAAAGATTTTGGGGGTTGTTGTAATAGCAATCCTTTTCAGTTCATGTAATAATGAAGCTGCTAAAAGCGATGCTACAAGCGAAACTACAGGCTTTAGCTTAGACAGCGCAAAAGCGGCCATTGCCGCCAGCAATAAAGTTTATGGCGCCTGTTTTGCCACTGGCGATTCTGTAACATTTGTAAACTGCTATACCAGCGATGCCTGCATTAGCCCTACCGGAATGCCAAAAATGTGCGGCGCACAGGCCATTACGGCATTCTTTAATGGCGCCCGTAAAATGGGAATAAATAATCTCTCTCTTACTACTGAAGAACTGATGGGTGGAAAAGATGCCGTTGTAGAAACTGGTAAATATGAACTGTTTGTCGGCGATAAAGTTTCTGCAGAGAAAGGGAAATTTATTGTTGTTTGGAAAGAAGAGAACGGCAAATGGAAAATGCACCGTGATATCTGGAATTCAGATGCACCGCCGCCGCCTGCAAAATAATAACTCAATTATTTTATATAGCCGTCGCGCCTTTGGCGTGACGGTTTTTTATTTGCTTACAATTCTAAAATAAAATCTTATTTTCATCTGCTTTTTTTATCATAGTTTTCTAATTAATTTGATATGGCTGTACAGGATTATTTTTCGTATTTACTAAACCCGCTTGAGTTATTGCGTACCAAAAAAGTATTGCAGGTAAATCCAACTGTTGTTTCTACAAGAGAAGAACCCAAAGAATCAAAGATTACTGTTTATGATTACAATACAGGCCAAATAAATATCAAAGAGCTTACCCAGGTATCAGATTGTTTTCCATATATAGATCCACAAACTGTTTCCTGGATCAATATTGACGGATTAAGAAAAGCAGATGTTGAAAGTATTTGCAACCACTTTGGTATTCATTATTTAATAACTGAAGATATTTTAAGCCTGGGCCAGCGGCCCAAGATGGATGAAATTGATGGCTTGTTATTTTGTTTATTGAATATGCTTTATTTTAATGAAAAAGATTCGGCAGTGGAAATTGAACAGATAAGTATTGTGCTGGGTAAAAACTTTGTTATCAGTTTTCAGGAAGATGCGGCAAGAGATGTTTTTAATCCTTTACGTGAACGTTTAAAAGTAAGCAATACCAAGGTAAGGCAAAACGGGGGAGACTTTTTATTTTATGCCTTAATAGATATGATTGTTGATAATTACTATGTGGTTATGGAGAAACTGGGAGAAAAAATAGAAGGGCTGGAAGAGGATATTGTACGCAGCCCCAATACCCGCAGTCTGGCTAAAATAAATATGTTGCGTAAAGAAATGATAATACTTAAAAGAAGTGTGGCCCCGGTTAGAGAATTGGTTAACGGTATTTTAAGAAGCGAAAGCGAATTGATAGAAGAAAAAACCGAAAAATATTTCAAGGATGTATATGACCATATTTTACAGGCAAATGAATTAGCAGAAAACTATCGTGATATGATGATGAACTTACACGACCTGTATTTAAGTAATGTGAATTTAAAAATGAACGAGGTTATGAAGGTGATGGCAGTGGTAACCTGTTTACTTGCCCCGGCTACTGTAATTGGAGGGATTTTTGGGATGAATTTTGAGACAATCCCGTTACTACATAACAAATGGGGATTTTTTATTTCGGTTGGTCTCATGCTGTTTGTTCCTTTGGCGATGATCAGGATGTTCAGAAAACGTGGCTGGTTTTAGTTAGTGAGTGGTGAATCGTGATTGGTGAGTAGAGCCTGGTTTTAAAAACATACTATACTCACGTTTCACCATTCACAATTCACGACCTTGGTTTTTTATAAATAGGTACCGTACTGCAGGGCTCGCCATACATAATGCTTTTTGCTACGGGCCTCAATAAAGAAGTAATGGCAACGTAAGCCGTTTCGGAAATGGGCAACTCGCCACAACCTTTTATTACTACTCTTTTATCTTCGAAATCAACAGGGTTTATTTTTGAAATGTTTTTTAAGAAGAGTGTTTTATGTAAAAAATCTGCATCACCAAAAATAATTTCTTTGGCTACCTGCTGCAGGTAACTTGCCGCCAGCATGTAAGCCCAAACGGGTATAATGGCATCGGCTGTACAGGTCAGTGCAACATTTTTTCCTGCATACACAGAAATATCAAGCGACTTCATCGTTTCCCTAAAATCTTTTTCTTTCAATATCAGGCCCATAAATAAATATTCCTTCATATCAAAAATCACTGTTTCTTCTTTAGGATAAAACGCTTCCAGGTCTAAAGTAATGATACCGCTTTCCTGAACTTTATTTACAAATACTTCGTCCATAATGCAAAGATACTATTGTGTTCAAAAAATAAGACAGGTTAAAAGTTAAACAAAGGGCAGGGGGCTTTTTATTCCTAAAAAGGTAAATTCTATAAAACAAAACGGCCATCACTAAGTGATAGCCGCCTGTATATTCTTTAAGAGTTAAGTTAAAAAAACTTGCTCCTGTTATCTTTTATAGTAGCTTTTTTACGCAGGCCCTCAAACCAGTTTGATACTGCCTGGTTGCGCAATGCTGTTGTTTGCTGATTTCTCAATTGAGCTTTATCTTCATTAGGATTAGCTGCTTTTTCAGCAAAATTGTTCACTTTAAAAACAAAAACCCCGGCTTTTCCTGCAACAGGGGCCGATACTTTATTGAGGTTTGCTTTATTAAATATAGCGCCAATTAATTTGGGTTCATTTCCTACTTCCTTAATGATCTGGGTTTTAAATGTAATGGAAGAATCTGCCCCGGCTGTTAAAATTTGTTTTGCATATTTTGCAGCAGCGCTTTCCAATGTTGCATTTGTGCCCAATGCTTTAATTATCTGTTCTGCTTTCTTTTCTTCTTTAATTGCAGGTTCAGCCATCGCTCTTGCAGTTTCCACATCCTGGGTTCCTTCTTTATAAATCTTATCTACCGTTGCAACAACAAACAGGTCGCCAACAGGCATTGGGTCACTAACGTCGCCTTTTTTTGCTTCAAATACCCAACGTACCAATTGCCTGGCATCCTGCATTTGCCCTATTTGCGCATCGTTTTCTTTTATCAGCGTTGGTACCAAAATTTTTTGTAACCCATTCTTTTGTATATAGGCTTCTGCTTTTTTTGCATCTTTTTCTGCAGAAAGCTTAATGGCATCATTGCTGGCTTTATTAATGGTTTCTTCGCTTGCAAAAATTTCTTTAGCAAGGAAGCCAATTTTGTAAGCCGGGCTTGCTCCTTTTTGACTCAGCACTTCTATTATATGATACCCAAACTGGGTTTTAACCACGCCTCTTGAGCCCACCGGCTTCTCAAAACTAAATTTATTAAACTCCGGAACCATCGCACCATTGCCAAACGTTCCCAGGTCGCCACCTTTATCTTTGCTTCCGTCGGCAGAATATTGCATAGCTAACATGGCAAAATTTGCTCCTCCGTTTATGGCGTTAAAAATACTGTCGGCACGCTTTTTAGCAATACTGTCTTCCAGCAATGGTTCACCCGTTTGAGAATTTACCGTTGCAATTAATATATGTCTTGCATGAGCGCTGTCTGGCAAAGTTTTACTGCCCAGCATTTTTGCTATCACATAATTTTTATTATTTACATACGGGCCATAAACTGATCCTACGGTTAATTTTGTAATTGAATCTAAATTAGTGCTTTGAATTTTTGATTTTGGAACATAGTTGGTATCAAAATCTATGGCAGATGTATTTCTGGCCAAAAACGTTTTTACATTTGATTCATTTGCAAATTCATTTTTCAGAGCTTCAACAACGCTTCTCGTTCTTGCACTATCAGCAGCACTGGGTAACTGGCTAAAAGCAACATAAGAGATCATACGGCCGGCTTCCTGCTTAAATAAGTCTTTATGCTTTTCTACATATTTTTCCACTTCGGCATCAGTTACTTTAATGGTACTGTCGCTTATAGTTTGATAAGGGATCTGCACATAAGAAATACTGGCGAAGGTTTTACTTTCTTTTGCATCTTTTTCTTCCATCCAGGTTGGATAGTAAGCGCTTGCATTTAATAACGCAAAATATTTGGTAGAAACACTGGTTAGTTTTTGTGGTTCAAGTATCTGGCTGTTGATCATATCCCATTGCTCACCTTTCATTTTTTTTATATTAACCAATGCCTGCGATAATTTAGATCTGTCTAATTTTCCGGTAGCAGGATCTACCATAGATTTATCCTGCATTAATGGATTTGAAGGATCATCGCTTTTTAATATATAATCTAATTCTTTTGAAGTAAATTCAATACCAAGTTTAGCAGCTTCTGCATAAAAAACCCTTTCGGCCACTATTTGATTCCAAACCTGCTCACGTATCTGTGCCGAACGGGAATTAGATGGCCTTTGGCCCGACTGTTGTTCTTCCTGTTTTTCTAAAATGCTTACCTTCTTACTAAATTCAGCCTGGTCAATAGCATTACCGTTTACTTTACCAATACTGTCACTTGCAGATGGGCCTTTGCCATCCTTCTTTGCATCCATTAAAATAAAAGCTATTAAAGCAAGTGCAATTAATGTAATTGTTATTGGTGCCCCTTTATCACGTATTGTCTGAATAATTTGCATATCGGTTATAAATTAAATTTTGGACGGCAAAAATAGGGTAAAATTGAATATAAAATAGGTTTTTGAAACTTGTAAATGCAATATAATGCAGGTTGGATAAGTATTATATACATACATGCCTGCAGGGTATTATACGTTTTATTATTTTTTAAAGCAGAATTAAGGTTTTAAACACACATTTGTTAATAAGGTACAATACCTGTTTATAAACCCGCTATCTGCAAATGAAAACTATGCGTAAAATGAGTATACTTTATGTGATTGTAAATTTTGAGGTGAAACACTGTTATTAAACCATTGTTTATACCGCCATTATCAACAGGGTTTAATCCGCTATATGTAAATTTTCTTTGCACGCTTATTATTATTAACCGTTGTTAAAAAACTAAAACTATTTTATAAAATTTGTTGCCTGCCTCTATTCTTACATACATTTATACAAATAATTAAAATGTTAATTACCTGTGGATGAGCGTTAATAAACTAAAGGTTTTAAATTTGCAATAGAAGCTGTTTTTATTCTTTCCACAAATTAACAGCCCTAATAGTAGTAGTTGATTATATAAATAAGTAGTATTAATACATATTATGGCAGATATTAACACCCCTTTTGAAGCAATTAACGAAACCGGTTTTTTAGATATTGATATTGATCCGTCGATTGATTTATTTGCTGAAATTGAAAAATTAAAAAAAGAAAAAAATGCAATTATACTGGCGCATTATTACCAGGAGCCGGATATACAGGATGTAGCAGATTATATAGGCGACAGTTTAGGTTTGGCACAGGTTGCTGCAAAAACCCAGGCTGCTATTATAGTTTTTGCCGGCGTTCATTTTATGGCAGAAACCGCTAAGATACTAAACCCGTCGAAAAAAGTTTTATTGCCTGATTTAAAAGCCGGCTGTTCTTTAAGTGATTCGGCCCCGCCGCCCCTGTTTAAATTATTTAAAGATAAATACCCCGGCCATAAAGTAATTACTTACATAAACTGTTCTGCAGGTATTAAAGCATTAAGTGATATAATCTGTACCTCCTCCAATGCCCAAAAGATCGTTGAAAGTTTACCGGCTGACCAACCTATCATCTTTGCGCCCGATAAGAACCTTGGCGCTTATATCAACAAGCAGACGGGTAGAAACATGGTGCTGTGGAACGGTGCCTGTATGGTTCATGAAATTTTTAGCCTGGAAAAAATAACTAAACTAAAAATACGTCATCCAAATGCAAAAGTTATTGCACATCCTGAGTGCGAAGATGCGGTTTTACAAATTGCCGATTATATTGGAAGTACAACGGGTTTATTAAATTTTACAAAAAAGGATAGTACTACAGAATTTATTGTTGCAACCGAAACCGGTATTTTACACCAGATGCAAAAATCCAGTCCGGATAAAACCTTTATTCCGGCACCGCCAAATAACAGTTGCGCCTGTAATGATTGCCCGCACATGAAATTAAACACACTGGAAAAATTATATTTGTGCCTTAAATATGAGTTACCCGAAATTTTAATGGATGAAGATTTACGTTTAGCTGCAAAGAAACCTATTGATGAAATGCTGAAAATAAGTGCTCTGTATGGTCTTTAAGCAATTATATTTTTTTTTTATTGGTTTGATATGTACAGCTTTTACTGTGCTTTTTTTTATTTCTTGTTCAAATAAAGAAAAAATTAATACTGATAATACATTTTATATTGAACTGGTAAATTTTAGTAATGATAGTTTAAAGAAAAATATTGCAAATAGTTTTTTTGGCAAGGCTGCATTTTATAAAAAGGGTAAATTAGAGATTTTATCTGTAAACTACCTCACAGAAGATTTTCCAAAAATACTTTATTATAAAAATGCAGAAGAACTAAAAGAAAATATTAAGCCAAATACAAAAAAAATACGGATTGAAAGTAAAGGTGAGTTTTTATATGACAGTATTAAATATTCTTTACAAAAATTTATATACACAGATAAGCATTGGATAAAAATTTCAGATATGGGTGTGCTTAAAGAAACTAAAAATTTTGTACAGCCTCAAAATATAGTAAACGAATTTGTAAGAGTTATTGTTGTAAATACAGTTCAGTATTCATTTAATTAACATTATTTGGGCTACCAAAAAATACCAGTATAATATAATTTAATATTTTAGTATACTGAATTAATATTTTAAAACAGTTCTGTAAAAAAGTAAGAATAGTTTCGTAAGAATTAAAAGTAAATTTTATGGCGATCCCATCTGTTGATTTAAGTGATTTTTTATCCGGCGATGCCGGAAAGAAAAATGATTTTGTACAAAATTTGGGAAGGGCGTATGAAGACATAGGCTTTGTAGCTGTTAAAAATCATGGAATTTCAGATAAATTAATTGCTGATTTATATGAATACGTGCAGCAGTTTTTTTCTTTGCCCCTTGAGCAAAAGAAAAACTATGAAATTAAAGGATTGGCCGGGCAACGGGGATATACCAGTTTTGGTAAAGAGCATGCAAAAGGCAGTGAGGCACCGGACCTGAAAGAGTTTTTTCAATACGGACAGATTGCGAGGGAAAATTTTAATGAAGAAATATATGTGGATAATGTTTCAGTAAAAGAGATAGCTCATTTTGACCAAACCTTAGCGGAGGCTTACAGGGCTTTTGAAAAATCAGGAACAGTTTTATTGCAGGCAATTGCATTGTATTTGGGTCTTGATGAAAATTATTTTGGCCAGTTTGTTTTTAACGGAAATTCTATTTTAAGGTCAATTCATTATCCGCCTATAACAACCGAACCGGTTAGCGCCATACGTGCTGAGCAACATGAGGATATTAATTTAATTACTTTATTAGTTGGGGCATCTGCAGATGGATTAGAGATTTTATCTAAGCAGAATCAATGGGTGCCTGTTACTTCTTTACCTGAACAGATTGTTGTAAATGTTGGAGACATGCTGCAGCGGCTTACCAACAACAAACTTTGCAGTACAACGCATCGTGTAGTTAACCCTGCCAGGCAATTTTGGCACACTTCCCGTTTCTCTATTCCGTTTTTTTTGCATCCTAAAACATCTATGAGTTTACGCTGCCTTGATAATTGTATTGACAATACTCATCCTAAATTATATGACGATATTACTGCCGGAGAATATCTGGATGAAAGGCTTAGAGAAATTGGCTTAAAGGCTTAATTAGCGGGAATATTCTTATAATTGCAATTAATAAAACTGCAAATTTTATTGTTGAAAAAACTCCTGAGGCATATACCTTTTTTAAAAGCGGTGTTTTTACACAGCATTTCTGCTTTCGGCGGTCCGCAGGGGCATACAGGCATGGTTTTAAAAACATTTGTTGACAGGCGCAGAGACCTTACAAAAGAAGAGCT
>JANNYY010000664.1:0-10514 GCA_031410355.1 Chitinophagaceae bacterium
CTTTTTTCTCTTATTGCTTCTGCTTCTCTTGCCATTGCTCTTTGCATGGCTTCCGGAATTTCTACATCTTTCATTTCTACCATTTCAATTTTAATTCCCCAGGGTTCGGTAGATGAGTCGACTATTTTTTGAAGTGTCGAATTTATTTGCTCTCTTTCTCTCAAAACTTCATCTAAACTGTGTTGTCCAATAATATTTCTTAGGGCAGTTACTGAAAACTGGTAAACAGCTTTGTTATAGTCTGCAACCTTAATAATGGCATGTGCAGGGTCTATCACTTTAAACCACAAAACAGCATTTACTTTTATTGTAACGCTGTCTTTTGTAATAGTTTCCTGCTGCTCCAGGTCAACAGTTTTGGTTCTCATATCAATGGTTCTTTTTCTGTCAATAAAAGGAATTATCCAAAAAAGCCCCGGACCTTTTACAGCATTAAATCTACCAAGCCTGAATACCACTGCTCTCTCATATTCTTGTGCAATACAAAGACCTAAAAAAAGTAGGATTAATAAAAATGCTGCAACTAAAATAGGTATCATTGTTTATATTTTTTGTGAAGTTACTGTTTTCGTACACCATAACAGGCAACACATAAATTTATCGTTTTTCCCAGCGGGGTTTTCGCAAACGAATTTTATTTTTTTAAGATAATCATTCTGCGAAACCCCTAAGCTTGCAGGTTCTTACTCAATAATACGCTCCTTTTATTGAATTTTAGAGTGGCAGCTTTTTCGTTTAAGAGTATTATTCATCGGGGTTTCACGTAGAGGTTTTTAAATTTAAGAGTATGCTGTGAAAACCCCGATGGGACGAAATAGGTAGTCTTTGCCCAATGGGATTGTGTTTGCACCAATCCTGTTGCAACCAGAATCATTTCCTGCAATAAATATCTGAACCTTCAACAGGTTTTACATCTTCCATATCTATGTTGTTTGCACTTTTTTTGTTGCCCCAGTTAAATACTTTTTCAAAAAAGGGGAGTAGTTTATTGTTTTTTATCTTGCTTAAAAAATAAACTTCATGTTCTTTTTCCTTGATGCCCATTTGGTATAAAACGGTATCATGCCGGGTAATGCCCAGGTTATTAAAAAACTGTTTCATGCGAAAGTATTCGCAAACATTGCCGCTCTCTAAACTGCCGGCAAAATAAAAAGGCATAAACCAGCCAATAACATAACAACTGAACGAAATTGTTTTTCCAATGATGTGAAAACGCATCTCGTAGTACTTTGAAACAGGAATATCGTACTGCCTCATTATTTCCAGCACTTCGGCACGGTGATTCCATTCATCCATTTCAATTTGCTTTATGGCAGCTTTTTCAGTTTTATCTTTTACCGAACCTGCATGGCCCTGGTAGGCAAATGCTGCTGCTTTTTCGGCAGAGTAAGCCCGTTGCAGCAGATCAATTAATTCCTTGTGGTCGAGTTTCAACTGGTAGTTGTTTAGGTTGTAAATATAAATCACAATTGGGTATAAAGAAACGTTGGAGTGCCCGCCCGCTTGCGGGGCTGATTGCCGATATCTTCGGGTGAGCCGCATGAAGAGAGGAGTTCAGTGAGGATTATTCAACTTAGTGGGGCAAGTTGTGAGCAGCCAGTGATAAAGTTCCTTTTGCTTATTCAACTATTTGCTCTCCTTCCTGCTTCCGGCTTCAAAAGGAGTTTGGCCTTGGAGCCATTTAACTTATCCTTTCAATATCTACCTGAGCTGCCAGGGAAATATCTAAAATTGAGTTCGCTTCCATTTTACTGTAACAGGCGAACCTTTGGCAATAATTACCGAATCTGGTGTATGCTTACCCAGGAAGGAAAAATCGTTTCCATACATTGATTTAAAGTCGCACTCAATAGAATGATCTATTACTTTATTCACCTGCCACCTGGGATGATTCACTTTATATTCCTGGGAAAGCTTGTTGTTTATTTTTGTATATCCATAATAATGTTCAAAGATGAATTCCTCCACACTGCCTGGTAACATTTGCTCATTTTCTTTTGCAGCATTTACAGCTATGTGATTCCATTTGTTATTTATTTTCCATTCGTACTTTATGTTTGTAGTAAATGCAGCATTAACAATTAAACTTTTTGTAGGTATAGCCACGTAGTGTTCTTTATACAATTTGTTGGCAAGCCATGCAACCAATTTGTACGGCACAGTTTCATTTATAAAAACTACGCCCCGCTTTATCGTATCTCCTTCAACTCTCTTTACATAAAAACGCAGGTTGATTTCTTCAAAAGTTCCCAGCAAAGGGATGGGTATATTGAACAGGCTCGTTTGTTTAAACATAAAACCAACGAGACTCATGTAGGTTTTATCATTGTAAAAATCAAGTTCAACACCACTTGGCAAATAAGGTTTTAACACCTCAGGATTTACGGCATAATTTGCCATAATTAAATTTTCCCAACGGGCTGATAAAAAAGTATCGGTCATGTAATATTATTTAGCGTAACACTATCAGTATCTAAATTTTTAAGGAAGACATACCTCCATCAACGTGAAAAATTTGCCCGGTAATCCAGCTTGCCTTTTCGGAAAGTAAAAATGCTGCCATGTTTGCAATGTCCGCAGTAGAGCCAATTCTTTTTAGCGGATGCCGCAACGCATTGGCTTCCTTTTTCTGTTCGGTATTTAATAAGGATGCCGCCAAAGGAGTATCTGTTAAAGATGGTGCAATACAGTTTACTCTTATTTTAGGCGCATACTCTGCCGCCAATGCTTTTGTTAATCCCTCCAAAGCACCCTTGGAAGCAGCCACCTGTGTATGAAATGGTAAGCCGGTTTGTACAGCAAGGGTAGAAAATAAAACGATTGACGCATTGCCAGATTTCTTTAATACTGGTAAAACCATTTGAAGAACTTTTATGGCTCCAATTACCTGCAGTTTATAGTCTGATTCAAAATCCGCAGGTTTTATTCTTTCAAAAGGCCTTAGGTTGATGCTGCCCGGGCAATACACTACTCCTGCTAATTCACCAGGTAAAAAATCTAAAGAGGGGTTATCTTCTAAAACATTAAAATGATGAAAACGGATATGAGGGTTTTCAACAGTGGGTTCATTTTTATGGAAGGTGGCTGTTACCTGCTTGCCTGATTGGGCAAGTTGCAAAGCCAGTTCTTGTCCAATACCGCTTGAAGCCCCTATTATTAAGTAATGCTGCATGATTGTTTTGATATTTGACATAACAACAAAAAATGCAGTAATTAGTTTAAATATTCCAACTACCACATCAATCGTTGGGCTTTGTTCCGCCGGTTGAGTATATTAAATGGGTTTCCAATGTTAAACTAAAAAAACAATGAAAATTATACTTTTGATTGACACGAATTTAAGGGGAGCTTACAACAAACCAGGTACAACGATGCAAACAGCCTAAGGTTGAACGTCCTGCCCTGCTTGCAGAATTCATGTTGGTGGCAGTTTTAGTCCCAGGTTCTGTTATAGCGTTACAGATAAATTGAGGTGTCCGCCAAGCCCGACTTCAATAATTTTTTGCAAGGTTGAAATGCGTACATCTTTTATGTCATTTTCAACCTTTGAAATGTATGCTTTATTCGTACCACACTTTTCTGCAAGTTGTTCCTGTGTCAAACCTTTTTCTATTCTGGCTTCATGTATCATTGCCCCTAATTTAAAGGTTTTATAGCCTTTGTCAAATTTATCTCTTTTTGGAGTTCCTTTTTTCCCGTATTGCTCATCAATTAATTGGGCAAGTGTCTTTGTGTTACTTTTTGCTTTCATAATATTCCTCCTTAATTTTTAAAGCTTTTACAATTTCTTGTTTAGGTGTCTTTTGTGTTTTCTTCTGAAATCCATTTGCAAGGACAACTAATTTTCCTTCGTCGAAGAAGCAGAAAATTCTAAAAATGTCACTTGCAAGTTGAACGCGTATTTCGTAAAGTCCGTCTGTACCCTCTAAGTGTTTAAGGTAAGTTTCTGGAATTTGTTGTACTTCTTCAATAAGCAAAAATGTCCAAACAATTTTCTCTCTTACTTTTTGGCGTTGCTGACTTAAAAACTCCTCGAAGTAATCCTTGTAAGTAATGATTGTTCTATATTTTTTTGAAGTACTCACAATGCAAATATAAGAAAGTAGTCCAATAAGGCAACTTTATTTTTTGTGAGTTTTTGTCAAATTTTCGTTTGAAACGTGATGTCAAAAAAATTGCAGCCAACGTCAGTTTGTGAAAAAACTCCTGCCACTCTATAAATATACACACAATGTTAATAGTTGCAAACCCTGTATGATTTTTGTGTAAAAGAAGCCATGCAATTTATAACAGGACAACAGCGCAATCAAACCTATGTTGCCACCCTTGATGACCAGGTGGCAGCCGATAATACGATAAGCTTATGGATGCATTTATTGATACTTCGACAGGCTCAGTAGCTTGATCTGCAAAAATTAGGTTTCCAAAAAACGATACACAAGAGCGAAGGCCGGCCAAACCCTCTATGGGTGCTACGCCGGTGGTGATACTTCGGCTTCGCTCAGTACAGCAACCGGCGGCGCTTGCGGTTGCACGAGTTGGCTTGCGTATTTTATGGTAACACCAGCATGGGCGGAAAATTATATTTTTGAATGGCACGAATTTAAGGGGAGCTTACACATCAATTATTTATTGCAAAAATTATTCTCTTTATTGCTCCATTAACATAGTGTGAGTATCTTAGTTGTGCAACAAACACAAAAGGGTTTGTGCAATAGGGGCATGGCATTGAAGCAATCATCGGTAACTTAGAAAAATAAATATTACAGGATGGTAAACAAAAATTTTACGCCTTTCCCAATTTTGACAACTGAAAGTCTCACTCTCAGGCAACTAGTAGTTAATGACGAACAAGAAATTTTTACTTTGCGTACTGACAGTGAAATCAATAAGTACCTTGACAGACAATTGAGCAATACTATTGCGGATGCAAGGAATTTCATAAATAAGGTTAATGAGAACATCAATAAAAATGTCTCTCTATATTGGGCAATAACTTTGCATGGCAGAAATATATTGGTTGGAACTATTTGTCTTTATGGCTTTTCAGATGAAAATGACAACTGTGAAATCGGTTATGAACTTTTGACAAATTTTCAAGGGCAAGGAATAATGAAGGAAGCTGTTGAAAAAGTTATTGACTATGCATTCAATACAATTAAAGTTCAAAAAATTGAAGCATTCCTTCATAGAGATAATCAGAGTTCTATAAACCTGTTGGAGAAATTGTCGTTTAGAAACTCAAATAAACCTGATGAGACAAATCCTGAATTAATATGTTACCATTTGACCAATTCAAGTTGACTGACCCTGCATTTGAGCATATTGCATGGGTGAATGCCATTACCTGCCAAATGATTTACGAACAACCCGTTATGTATGAGCTAGCACAAATTACAATGCCAACTTTGCTGATTATTGGCCATGCCGACAGAACGGTTGTTGGTAAAGACCTGTTAACCGCTGAACAAAAAACCAAATTCGGCCAATACCCCAAATTGGGGAAAAATGCCAACCGCCTGATCAATAATTCCAAATTAGTTGAATTAGATGGAGTGGGCCATATTCCGCATATACAGGCACCGGATCTTTTTAAAAAAGCATTATTTGATTTCCTGTAATTGTTGGTATCATTTTAGCGATGCAGTAATTTATTCTTCCTTAAATTAAATACCGTGAAAAAAAACATTCTGCCTTTTTTTCTTATAGTTACAGCATTTGCCTGTGCTAATACAAGTTCAAATAAAGAGGTTGCAAAAAGCAATTCCGGTTCTGCGGTTTTTTCAGGAGATTCATTACCAGAACCTTTTGCCACAAAATCATCCCGCAATTTCAGTAAGGTACTTGCATGGCCTGCGGGTAAAACACCCGTGGCGCCGGAGGGTTTTGTTGTTAGCCGGTTTGCCGATAGCCTTGATAATCCACGCTGGATATATGTGAGCAGCAACGGCGATATTTTTGTTGCAGAATCAAATACCATATTAAAAGGTCTTAAAAAGATCGGTGCAAAAATTTCACGAAAAATAAAAACACAAAATTTAGGTGAGAGCGCAAACCGCATCACACTGTTCAGGGATAGTAATAAAGACGGCATTTTTGAAAGCCGTTATGTTTTTGCCGAAGGATTGAACCAGCCATTGGGTATGCTGATATTGAATGATCATTTTTATGTTGCCAATACAGATGCACTGCTGATGTTTAATTATAAAACCGGTGATACAAAATTAACCGGTGCAGGTAAACAAATTGTTTCGCTGCCTGCCGGGGGTTATAATAATCACTGGACAAGAAATATTATTACCAACAGAGCCGGAAACAAAATTTATGTTTCAGTTGGCTCAGGCAGTAATGTGGGGGAGAACGGAATGGACAAAGAAATAAGAAGGGCCAACATACTGGAACTAAACCCCGATGGCACCGGTGAAAAAATATATGCCAGCGGACTTCGCAATCCCGTAGGTATGGCCTGGGCGCCCGCTACCGCAACATTATGGACGGCAGTAAATGAAAGAGATGGCCTTGGCGATGACCTAGTGCCGGATTATATGACCGGTGTAAAAGAAGGTGGTTTTTATGGATGGCCTTATGCCTACTTTGGTAAAAATGCAGACCCACGCATGAAAGATGAACCCAGGCCCGATCTTGTAAGTAAAACCATTGTGCCCGATGTTGCTTTGGGTTCTCATACTGCATCTCTTGGACTGGCTTTTTATGATAAACAATCTTTCCCGTCAAAGTATCACAATGGTGCATTCATAGGCCAGCACGGCTCCTGGAACCGCTCAGCCCTGGCGGGTTATAAAGTAATGTTCGTTCCCTTTGCAAATGGTAAACCATCCGGTGCTCCGGAAGATTTTTTAACCGGCTTTATTGCCGATGCTTCAAAAAGTGAAGTATATGGACGCCCGGTTTGTGTTGCGGTTCTTGATGATGGATCTTTGCTTGTTACCGATGATGTAAGTAATTTGATATGGAGGATAAGCAGGAAGAAATAAAAAGCTACATCATTAAAGTTTAAGTACGGGGCAAAAAACACGGCAATTACAATAATTGTATCCGTTTTTCGTTTTTCCTGTATCCTAAACCAATATCATTTTGAAAAACACTTCTATCTACTTGTTGCTAATAATTTCAGCATTTATATTTTTTCCAGGATTATCAGTTAAAGCACAAAGGCCCGGTTTTATTAACCGGCAAGCTACTATTGCAGCAGGCAGATTAGTTTTAGATCCCAATAATGACGGGTATACTTCTGTAAACAATTCCGGTTTTATCAATAATGACGTTAATGAATCGGAGATTGCATATAAAGGCATTAAAGCCTATTCCATCGAGCCTTACAGTGATTTGCGTCGCGGCCCCAACCACAGTTATTCTGATTTTGTGCCTGATTCTGCAGGCAACGGGGTTTATCATTATTTTTCATTGGCCCAAAATGTTTTGTTCCGCATGCGCATGGGTTCCATTATGCCCGGCTCAAAAGGATATAGTATTTTAATGGACACCGATGGTAAATTTGGCGCTTCAGGTGTTAATGCTGATACCAACTACCTGCCATCTACTACGGGTACAAACGGTAACCCTGGTTTTGAAATTGAAATAGTATTGGAAACCAATTTCCGGATAGCCATTTATAATGTGGATGGTACTTCATCGCCGGTATTGATAAAACAATATTTAAACTGGCAGGATATGTCGCAGGTTTCCATAGCATCTACCAATGATAATGGCGACCCTGATTTCCTGATAGATTTTTATATTCCTTTTTCTGATCTGCAGGCAGCGCCTTTTAATTTAACTACAGCATCTCCAATAAGGATGTGTGCAACAACTGTTATGGCTCCTAAAGCTGCCATAGGCGGACCACGTTCTGATATTTATGGTACCAGCGGGGATAGTTATGAAGATTTTATTAATGGCCAGCCTGTCTGTTCAATTTTTAATAATGCAGCAAGTTGTGTTACTGCCATGTGTACCGCAGCCCCGGTAGTTAATTCGCCAATAAATGTGGGCACTGTTAATATTAGCGGTACCTGGACAAAATCCACACTGCCCGGATCGGCGGCGGCAGCTTCAATAAATGTTTATAAAAACGGGGCCACCTTATTAGGTACGGTATCAATTTTAAGTTCTCCCTCAACCTGGACATTAAATAACGTTACCTTAATTAATGGAGATGTTATATCTGCAAAAGCAGTGGCAGCTTCTGAAACCATGTGTTTAACAAGCAATGCCGTAGCGGCTTCTGTATGTAATAGCTCCAATACCCCGGCTATGCCGCTTTTAGTTTGTACCAGTGGTACTAAAGGTTTGTCCGGTACAAATTTAAGTACCGGGTGGACCGTGCATGTTGATAACCTCACAAGAAACGTATTGGAGAACAGCATTGCAAATACTGGTGGATTATTTGGTGCCAATACAGGTACAAGCCCCAATATAAACTGGATCTTTTCAGGAGGCTGCAGTTCCGGCGCTCCATTAACCTCGGGCGCTTATAAAGTGTATTATACTAATAATTCAAATGGATGTAATTCTTTGCCTGCATATTTCTGCGCTGCAGGTAACGGCGGCAGTGCCCTGGCAGGCGCTTTGGCAGTGCCTGTAATCTCTGCTCCTACAAATTCGGTATTTACCACTGCTACAAAAGCTATCACCGGAACAACAGATGCAAATGCAACCGTTACCTTATTTGTGGATGGCACTATAATTCAAACAATAACTGCTGCCGGAGGAACTTTTACTTTTTCTAATCTAACTTTATTAAACGGCCAGCAATTATATCTTCTTACCGAATTAAACACGGGCACAGTTAGTACAAGTAAGTGTGCCAGTCAAACTGCTGTTTTTACAGTTTCCTGCTTTACGCAAACACCTATAATCAATGCTGATATTAATAATCAAATTACAGCAGTTGCTCCATTAACCGGTACTTCAACAGAAGTTGCTGGAACCCAGATAAGGGTTTATACTTCAACCAATGTATTGGTAGCAACTACTGCTGTGCAGGCAAATGGAACCTGGTCAACAGGCAATGCCGGTACCTCGCCTGCAATTTATAATGCTGTGGCTTCAACCATTTATTATGCTAATGCTCAAAATGGAACCTGTGGTGTTAGCGGTAATTCTGCAAGTTATACAGCTACGCCCGCTACTTCAAATGCCAGGTGCGGCACCATAACCGGCCCGGTTGCTGCGGGAGTATCCAATATTTCCGGAACAGTTACAGGATCATTTGCTACCAGTACAGTTAATCTTTATCTGGATGACGAGTTAATTGGTTCATCAGTTACCTCAGGTACAGCCTGGGGGCCTGTTACCGTAAACAGCACTGCCTTAAATACACTGTATTCAAACGGCATTCTTAAAATAGGTATCCAGGAAAGTGGTAAGCAGGAAGTAATTTGCCCTGCATCTGCAATGGCAATAACTTGTTCGCCTACACCTGTGGCACCCGCTTTCACGCCTGTAAGTACAACTATAAATCAAAATCAATCTGTAAACTATACTATTTCAAATGCATTGTCAGGTTCGTTTTATGCACTTGCAGATTCTGCCACCGGCATTTCATATGGCCAGGGAAAATGGGCGCCGGCCAATGGCAATTTATCCATTACAACCAGGCCATTTACAAATGCAGGAACCTATAAAGTGGTCTTCAGGTCAAGTTCAATCTCGGGAGTTACGCAATGCAGTTCGGTTTCATCAACAGGTACAATAACCGTAAACGCTGTCACACTCCCGGTAACACTTTTAAATTTTAAAGGCAAAAAACAGGCAGGCAGTATTATCCTGAACTGGGCAACTGCCACAGAGTTACAAACCAACCGTTTTGAAATTGAAAGAAGCAGTGACGGATCGGTATTTAATAAGATAGGAATCGTTGCTGCCATGGGTTACAGCAATTCATACAGATCTTATGAATTTTCTGATGTTGATCCAACGCCTTCTCTTAATTATTACCGCTTAAAGATGATTGATAATGATGGAAGATATACATACAGCCAAGTAGTTGCATTTTTTGGGAGCGGGCCTGGGAAAATAGTTATTGAAAAAATAAAACCCAATCCCTTTAAGGATGTAATTAATATTGATATGGTGCTGCCACAGCCGCAGAACCTCAGCATACAGTTGGTTGATATGACCGGGAGGGTAAAAATTTCGAAAGATTATGCCGGTAAAGAAGGAGATAATAGTATTTTATTAAATGATTTAAGCAACTTACCCGCAGGTATTTATTTTATAAAGATCATTACTGCAGGTGGCATGTTACAACAAAAAGTATTAAAAATAAATTAAGGAACTTGATGTAATTATTTACTGCCCCGGATTATATATATCTTAAAAGGCCAGTCAAAAATTTTGGCTGGCCTTTTAATTATTAGTTTAAATTTTTTACTTTTCCAGTTTTGTATAAAAGCAAAGATGTGCCTTAGTTGTTCCTGTTTCCCTCTTTCACTTTATGAATATAATCTTCATGCTCTTTTAAATGTTCTTCCGGCGGCACTTTTACAGAA
>JANNYY010000665.1:0-31944 GCA_031410355.1 Chitinophagaceae bacterium
GTTTTTAATATCTGAAGTAGGTTTGTTCCTTTGTTTCCACGCCATAAAAAAGCATAACAAAATAAATAAAATTGAAAACAGGTAAGAATATCTTGAAATGCTTTCGCCAATTCTTACCGAAGCCGGATCAAAAATAAATTCGATACTATGTTTACCGGCAGGTATGGCCAAACCCCTTAAAGCATAATTTGTTTTGCAATACGGTGTTTTTTTACCATCAATATAAGCTTCCCAGCCATTGGGGTAATAAATTTCGCTGAATACAGCAAACTGGTTTGTTGCTGCATTAAATTCATATTTTATCTCGTCATTATTATTCTCAATAAATTTTATATAGGCCGATGAATCATAAACAGGCATAAAGGGAACGGCTGATTTAAAACGCTCATCAACAAATGCAACAGCACCCGGATCAAAAGAATCCAATGCTTTCATTTCTTCATCCGCATTCTTAACAAACTTAACTTCTTTAACTAACCAGCTATTGCCCATCGCAAAAGGATTGGGTACAGCCATAGTTTGTTTAGGATCCCGCTGGTCAGGCACAATAACATATTTCATATTGAGCATGTTTAAAACCGGGAAACTGTCTTTGGCTGATTGATTGCTGGCCCATGCCTGTATATTTTTAGAGATCTGCCTTTCAATAAGATCCTGGTAAAGGCCTAGTTTGGCAGGACTGTAACCCCCAATGGTATTGTGTTTATAAGAGGTAAGGGCATCATTAAATGATTGGCCAATATCAACACGGTAACCATTTCCATCGGGAAATGCCAAATTCACAACCCGGTAATACCCGGTATCCGTTTTAAGCTGCACATCTGCACGGGTATCAGCATAACTGCTTTCAAGTTCAGCAGGCTCAATAAAATTTTCTTCTTTTAAATATCTTTTGCTAATACCAAACAAATCTATTGTACAAAAAAGAATTAATACCGCATATACAATCGCCGGCTTTATTTTTTGTTTTGCATATAAAAAAAGCACGCCAATCAATACAGCCATAAATCCTAGAGTTCGCCACATATCGCTTAAATAAAATGCCTGTCTGTCGCTTTTTAAAGCATTAAAATAACTCCTGGTAAAATCAGCACCTTTACCCTGTAAAGCGTCATTTATATTTTTACGCAGTTCCCCGGTATTTGTATTGCTGAAATCTGAAAAGAAATAAAAGAGTACTATTACCGCTACAGTGCCCCCGGTTATATACAAACACTTTTTAAAAATATTTTGTAATTTTTCTTTATCGGTTTTTAGTACAAATTCGTCCAGGAATATTACGCCCAGTAATGCCACTGAAAGCTGCGGCATAACCAGCGCCATAGATGGTGCCCTGAATTTTTTATAAAAAGGCAGATGATCAAAGAGGAAATAATTTACGGCTTCAAAATTTTTGCCCCAGGCCAGCACAATACCAAAAACAGTTAATGCAACCAGCCACCACCTGTGTTCGCTTTTTGATAAGAAGGCGCCAAACAAAAATAGTAAACAGACTATGGCTCCCAAATAAATGGTTCCCTGTGTGCTCAGCAATTCGCCCCAGTACATGGGCGATGATTGTGCTATTTGTTGTGCAAAACCCTGTGGCAGTGTTTGTGCATTTTCCTGTAAAACAGCAATTGCTTTTGACTCTTCTCCAAGCCCTTCTGCCGAGCTTCCGCCAAATGCGTTTGGTACAAGCAGGGTCATTGTTTCGGCCTTGCCATAGCTCCATTGAAAAGCATAGTCTTTGTCAAGCCCGCCCTTGGTTTCATTCTTTTTATCTTTTTGTGTAAGTTCACTGCGGCCACCACGCATGGTTTCCTTACTCATTTCATAAGTTGGCCAGTAACCAAAAGTCATAGTGCCTAATATAAGCGCCCCCATGGCAATACTTATTAAGCCAGAAACAACTAAATGTTTTATGTTTTTTTCCCTGATACATTTTACAATAAACGGAACTGTACTAAATACCGCCATCAGTAAAGTATAATAAACGATCTGCTGGTGGTTTTGGCTCAATAACAAAACACCCGATATTAATAAAACAGCGGCGCCCAGCCAATAATTTCGTTTAAAAATTAACTGCATACCGGCAAGTACGGCCGGCGCATAAGCCATAGATAAAAGTTTGGTATCGTGCCCGCCCGCAATCAACACCGGATTGTAGGAGCAATAAGCATAAGCAATGCCACCTAAAATGCCTATCCAGGGATTTATGCCAATAACAATACATAACAGGTAAAAACACAGTGCTGCTAAAAACAGGTAGTAAACCGGTTTGGGCAAGCCCAGGGTTACAACATCCTGTATATAGCTTAAGGTAATATTAATTGGTTTTTTGGGACCCAATGCAATCTGGTATGCCGGCATGCCACCCATCATACTGTTGGTCCATTTAGGTAGATGCCCATATTTTTCATTAAACTCAATGGATTGGTTTGCCATAGCCCTCCATTGTATAACATCGGTTTGTTGTACAACTTTGCCTTCCAGTGCAGGCTTGGTTAAAACTACTGACAGTAATAAGAAAATGATTACTGCAACTGCATGGGGTAAAACCTGCTTGAAATTGATTTGCTTCATAATAAATTTTTGCTTCGGCAAAATAATGCTAAATAATTAAAACATGCTTATAAAAGTATTAAAGCTGTTGAGCAAAGGGGTGTACACCTTAAATATGCATTTTTCAATATGAATATACTTTTACAAGGGTTGGCAGCGGGGGTAAAATCTTGCCATAAAAAAACCACCTGTTAAAGTGGATTTTTTATTTTCAATATAAATATATTTTAATTTCCCATACCCTGTGAAGCATTCTGCATACTGTCCATTTCGCCTTTCATGCTTTTCTTTTTAAACAAACTCACATCAATTTTACCAAAACGGTAATTAAAGTTCAGGCGTAAAACCTGCGGGTCTCTGCGGCGGTCGTTATCCTGCACAAAATAAATAGATTCTGAATGCGTGGCATATATTTTTGTTCTAAAAATATCATTCATCTGCAGCGTTAATGATGCTGCCTTGTTTTTCATAAAATCTTTTTTAATGGCGATATCAACCCCATAGTTTGGTTTAATATATCCCTGTGCGCCAATTTGCGAACCGCCAAACATCATCATTCCGCCGCCACCGCTGTTTCTGCTGCTTGGGGGTAAAATTGTTTTGGCCTGGTAATCGCCGGAAAGTTGAATTGAATAATTCTTAGGCAGTGTAAATGAATTATTTATTTTTCCAAACATACTGAATTGAGAATTATCGGCACCGCCTGCCAATGCACCGGCTTTTAAAGTTGAGTTATACAAATTAACATTGATCGTAAAATCCCACCATTTTGCGAACTTGGTTTTAGTGGTTAGTTCCAAACCCACATTATAACTTGTGTTGGCATTGGCATAAGTACTGATTAATACCGTATCTGGCTTTGGGTTTGTTGTAGTAGTGTCTGGATTTTTATCGCGGAACTGATAATTGGTGATTAGATTATTGGTATTGCGCAAATAAGCCGTTGCTAAAAAACTTGTTTTGGCTGAGAGCTGACTTTGATATGAAATTTCTGCCAGGTTAGTAAATTCCGGAATAAGATCAGGATTACCTTTTGATATATTTAAAGGATCGGAAATATCGTAATTAGGAATTAACTGGAAAAAATTGGGCCTGTTAATTTTACGGGAATAGTTTACCTGCAGATCAGATTTCTCATTCAGCTTATAGGTTAAAAATAAACTTGGGAAAAGGCTAAAAGGATATTGGTTTTTGAATGTTTGCTTGTTTCCGATGAGCAGGCCGGTGTAGGCAGAACTCTCTACACGCAGGCCCAGCTGGTATGTAAAGCTTTTGATTTTTTGAGAGAACGTAGTATAGGCTGCATACACTTCATCAGTAAATTCGTAATCATTGCTGAAACCGGGAACTAAAATATATTTTCCGTTTACCTGTTTATAATTGGAGGATGTGCTTGTATAGTTTCTTACTGCGCCTCTTATACCCATTTCAAGTTTAAGGTTTTCTGATATGGGATTTACAAAATCAGTTTGTGCGGTAAAAATTTTGGTTAGGCCTCCGCCACCGGTACGTTCAACCAATGGTGAAGTTTTAGCAGTATTGTTTGTATAAAAATATTGGGTGGTATAATCTCCGTTATTATCATTTTTACTCTGGTTGTAGTTTGCATCTACTGTCCACTCTTTATTTGGTTTTGCAAAATTGTGTTTAAAGCTGATATTGGCTCCGGCATTTCTAAAATGAAATGCTGTCCTGGTATCTCTGTAACCCCAATCAGAAAGCAGGAGGTTTTTCTTATATAAAGTGTCTCTGTCAATATTAATAATATCTGTAGTTTTAAATTTCCCGGTAACATAAGTGCCGCCCAGGGTAATGGTGTTTCGGTTGTCAATAAAATAATCAAAGCCTCCTCTCACAAAAGCAAAATAGCCTTTATTAGCGGGGTTATTATTTTGTGTAAAAATTGAACTTGTATCATTGTTCCCGTAATTTGTCCTTTCGCTGTTGGCATCGCTCAAAGATTTCCTGGTATTAATTCTTGCCCTGGCAAAAAAGTTTATTTTACTCTGCTTTACATTTATATCGCCACCAAAGCCGGGTTTTAATCTTGAATCTATACTTGCATTTATGTTTCCGTTATAGCCGGCTTTACGGTTTTTCTTCATTACAATATTTAAAATGCCGGCACCACCACCACTGGCATCAAATTTTGCCGATGGATTAGTGATGAGTTCAACAGTGGCTATTTCATCTGCCGGTATCTGGTCAAGGGTAAGGGTAGTGGGCCTGCCATCAATAAATATTTGTGGTGCAGCATTACGTAAGGTTACATTACCATCAATATCCACATTAACAGAGGGTATGTTCTTCATTACATCTACTGCCGTACCACCCACACTGGTAAGGTTTTTTTCTACATTAAAAACCTTACGGTCAATACTCATAGTAAATAATGCCTTGCTGGCAGTAACAGTCACATTTTCTAATTGCTGTGCATCCGGGCTCAGGGTAAGGTTTCCCAAATCTTTATCTACAGCGCTGAGCATACTGCTCATATCTCCGGTTTTAGCACCCGCCATATTCAATTGAAAAGCAACTTTTTCTTCAAAAGTCTTAAAACCTATGGCAGTAATTTTTAGTTTGTACTGAGCCATAATGTTCAGGTTTTCCAAACTGAATTCGCCTTTCTTATTGGTAAGCATGCCGCCAACTACCACATCTTTACGCTTTTTTGTTGCGGTATCAAATTTGTTCTGGATCAGTAAAACAGAAGCCGCTTCAAGCGGTTTATTATTTACAGAATCTAGTATCTTACCGTAAAAATGTCCCATGTTCATGTTTTGTCCGCCAGCGGGGCGATTTCCACCACCACCAGGCATCTGGGCATTGGCTACAGTAATACTCAACATCAACACACAAATCAGTAAAAATTTAATCGAATTTATCATTAGTGAACTCTTTTTCTATTTGGTAAAAATTAATAATTTGCAAAGTACCTGCTAAAAACTCACATTTATAACCAGTAAGTTGATGAGTGGTATTATAAAATGGGGAAGGAAAGCTGTGTTAACAAATTATTAGCTGTAAAGTTGTGTATTTATGAATATGTGTATAAATCCAATTAGTAAACCAATTGCAGCGCCCAATAATTGAACTTTTATTAATTGTTTTTTTGCAGATTTATAAACCAGTTCTTCGGTTTTGTTGATGGAGAAACCTGCAATTTTTTGAGTAACCATGTTTTCAATATTTAAATCCTTTTCCAGCCTGCTGATATAACTTTTCATTAAAACAGGAAACAGGGCTTCCAACTCCAGTAAAAAAGCTGATTTTAACTGGTTAATGGTTTTATCGCCGATCATCATGGAAAGCATAGGAAAAGTAGCTTTTAATTTTTCTCTTAAAAAATAATCAATATGTGTTTCAATCTCCGGCTTCAGGCTGTTAAAATTTTGCGGGTCGGTAACTTTTTCCTGCAAAGCAGAAAATGAAAACAATCTGGTACTTACCAATCTGCCAATTTTTTCAGCAATAATTTTTTGATTGGCGGGAATAATTCCCTGTATTTTTAAGGGGCCAACAAACACAGGTTTATGTGGCCGGAATAAAAGTTTGAGTGTGATCCATATCACAAACCATCCGGTAAAACAGGATAAAAGAACCGGTAAAATGTATTGCATCACGGGCATTAAAAATCTTTTGGGGCTGCAAAGTAAGCGATTAAAGCAAGCGTTTCAAAATGTAATTTTGAAGGAGTAGTGTTTTTCTTTATTTTTGCGCTCTTGCAAAACGGTAGTCGTAGCTCAGTTGGTTAGAGCATCAGATTGTGATTCTGAGGGTCGGGGGTTCGAGCCCCCTCGATTACCCTACTTGAAAAAAATCCTCCGGTACACCAGGGGGATTTTTTTTGGATTGATATTTGGTTATGTATTTTACAGGATCAGGACATTCGTTTACCGTTCATCCTTAACGATTTCCGAAATTCTGGTTTAACAAAACATTATTCCAATAGTTGCGTTTAGTATCAGTGTAAACAAGGCTTTTTCCTTTATTTTTACAGTATGCAAAAAATTGCACAATTTATGATGAGTAAAAAATTTATACCGGTAGTACTGGTGCTTACGGCAGCCAGCTTTTTTGTAGCTTTTCAAACACAGGGAAAATCTGATAAGGATAATCCTAAATCCAGGTACACAAAAATAATCCGTAATGTAGGCTTGTTACTGGAGCAGGGGCATTACAGCCCTAAAACAATTGACGACAGTTTTTCGAAACTGATCTTGAAAAAATTTACAGACGACCTGGATGGGGATAAGAATATTTTTTTACAGGGAGATATTGAAAGTTTCAAAAAATTTGAAACTAAAATTGATGATGAAATTCATGGCGCTGAGCTTGTTTCTTTTTTTACCATCAGCGATGTCTATATAAAACGCCTGAAAGAAACGTCTGAATTATATACCGATTTACTCGCCAGGCCTTTTGATTTTTCGAAAGATGAAACGGTAATGCTCGACAGGGAGAAACTAAACAATCCTAAAACCGAAGCAGAGCGGAAAGACATCTGGAAAAAGCGTTTAAAATACATGACTTTGAGCCGTTACTCTGATATGCTTGATGACAGGGAGAAAAATAAAGATAAAGCTGATTTTAAATTTAAAGCCGACTCAACCCTGGAAAGGGAAGCAAGAGATGCTGTGAGAAAACAAATAGACAGGTTTTTTTCTACAAAAATAACAAGGGAGAATAATGATGAAAATTTCAGCACATTTGTTAATGCCATTACCGGTATGATGGATCCGCATTCCAATTATTTTGCGCCGGTTGACAAGCGTTCGTTTGATGAATCAATGAAAGGAAGTTTTTATGGTATTGGAGCTGTGTTAAAAGAAGATGACGGGAAGATAAAAATCGGCTCATTGGTTTCAGGCGGGCCGGCATGGAAGGGTGGAGACTTAAAAGTAGAAGACGAAATTATTAAAGTGGCCCAGGGAAATGAAGAGCCCGTGGATGTTACCGGCTATTCTGTTACCGATGCTGTAAAGATCATCAGGGGTGCAAAAAAAGGATCGGAAGTAAGGTTGACGATACGCAGACTGGATGGATCAGTAAAAGTGATACCAATCATCAGGGATGAAATAAAATTAGATGATACTTTTGCCAAGAGTGCCATTATTAAGGGCACAGGAGATACTAAAGTAGGGTATATCTATTTACCCGAGTTTTATATTGATTTTGCCAATCCCAACGGCGCTAAATGTTCTGAAGATGTTGCCAGGGAAATAGAAAAATTAAAAGCAGAAAATGTATCAGGAATTATAATGGACCTGCGTGGCAATGGCGGTGGGTCTTTACCCGAAGTGGTAAAAATGGTTGGGCTGTTTATTGAAGACGGGCCGGTGTGTGTTGTTAAAGGCCGTGGTGAGGATAAGCCATATCAATGGAAAGACAAAGATAAAAGTGTGTTATACAGCGGGCCGTTAACGGTGATGGTTGATGAGTTTAGTGCCAGTGCCTCTGAAATATTTGCAGCAGCAATACAGGATTATAAGCGTGGCATAATTATCGGCAGCACTTCTACGTATGGCAAGGGTACGGTACAACGCACTATTCCATTAAACCCCGAAAGCGAGAATGAGAACCCGATATTCAGCAATAAGAATGTAGAAGACCTGGGATCGGTTAAACTTACGCTGCAAAAATTCTATCGTATAAATGGGGGTGCAACCCAGTTAAAAGGTGTTACACCCGATATTGTTATACCAGACAGGATGGAAAATTTAAAGTTTCGTGAAAAGGACAATACTGCAGCTTTACCCTGGGATGAAATTGCAAAATCTGATTACAAACCATGGACAAGCACCATCAGCAATGATGTGGCAATTAATTTAAGCGATGCACAAATTGCCCACAATATAACCTTCAATAAAATTAAAGAAAGCATTAACTGGCTTGAGCAATACAATGATAATACCTACTCTTTAAATTTAAGTAAATATAAAGAGGAACAAAAGCTGATAAAGGCAAAGATTAAAGAACTGGATGACCTGTATAAACTCAATAAAGATATGACAGTGAAGAATATTGCTGCTGATACGCTGGTAATAAATGCATCAAAAGATAAAGTGGATAAAAATGAACAGTGGCTTAAAAGAGTTAGTAAAGATATTTATATTGATGAAACAGTTAAGGTGATGAACAATATGATAACACAGACCGCAACTGCCAAAAATAATTAAGTTTTTGAACCAGGGAAATTGCTGAAAAGTAAAAAGGATAAAAGCAAAATGCCGTTCTGTCTTGGCAGAACGGCATTTTATATTTTACCAAGCCACGACTTGCCCAGCCACGGTGCCAGGTATCTTTCTTCTATTATTTTTTTATGATGATAAAAATGCCCAATTGTTATAAAGCCAAGGCTGATAACCGTTGTGGGATTATTGTTGGAGATGCCGGAAGAATTCAGCGCTTCATCTGTAAAGCTTTCATATAATAATTCAGTTGATTTGCGGACAGCCAAAAACTCTTCTGCCAATTTTTGCCAGGGCCTGTCATTGGCATTTGAATTTGCTGCATACTCATCTTCCTCAAAACCCGGCAGCGAAACGGTTTCTTTACGGGCAATACACAAGGCCCGGTAATTAAAGATCCTTTCTCCGTCAATAATATGCTGCAATAATTCTTTTAAGGTCCATTTACCGGTATCGTAAGCATACGTTGATTGCTCATCGGTTATTGAATTGAGCAAATTGTTGATTACAGGTAATTGATTGCTGAATGCTGCTGAGAGGTCTTCTTCCGGTACCTGGTCAACATATTTTTTAAAATAGGCAGGGTAAGTTGTTGGGGATGGTTTTGGCATGATGTTAAAAGTTTTGTGAGTTAAAATTACAGGAAAATTGAATTGGAAAATCGGAAGGGAATTTAATTTTTAGCAGCAATTTTTTTAATTTTTGGCAAAGTTGGTTCGTGAGACTCGAACCAAGGCAGGGGCTTGTGCCTTTCCTAATTGTGTTTCAAAAATGGTTCTGGATGTTCGCTTATTAAGTTATCCTTTCTCATTGTTTGTTTGTAAAAATTTTCATTTGCCCAAAAACCATCTTTTGTCAGTCTACACAAATAGCTTTTTGTTCGATAAATTCTTTTATGGGAACCATCAGCTTGCTTTTTGACAGGCGTTCCGCAATAGTCACAAAATATTTCTGTCAGGTTAATTGAAAATGTAGTGTCTGTTAGTTTTATCAATGTGCCGTGATAATAATAAAATCCACCATCAGATGCTGAATAAGAAGTGTCCTTTTTGTGAATGCTAATTGGACTTTGGTCAAGAAACACACTGTCTCCTTTAATTTTCAAAACGTTTAGTCGATACCATTTCCATTTTGGATTAAGGTTGTCAGAATTGTCGCAGCCATCTTTCTTTGTTTTCTGCCAACATATTTTTTCTGTTCCAACAAATGTTTTATCAAAGTTTGACTGTCCGACAGAAAATGTCGTAATAAGTATAGCAACGAAAAATAAAAATGTCTGTTTCATTTTGAAGGGTCTGTCGGCATAGCCCACAACTCAAAAATAGGCGAATGTTTTATTGTAAGGAAAACAATTCGTCAATACTTTTTTTACCGCTGCGAATAAAGTTCCCCATAGATATGCCGATGAAAGGTTTGTGACCCCGCCTGCGGACGGGGCAAGCAACAACGATGATGCTATGGAAGGCAAATGCTGGTATAAAAAAATCCGAAGCATTTGTACTCCGGATTTAAGAAATAATATTAAAATATGCTATCCTTTTTTGTTCTTTATCATTTTAGGCTTGGGCAATGTTTCTTTATTTTCTCCAACTAAAGTGGCAGCCAGCTTTACCGCTTCGTAAGCATTTACAATACCGCCGGTACGGGAAAGTTCGCTCAGGCTGACCTTGTCCTCGGTGCCGGGTTTAATAACTTTTTCTTTTGGTTTCTGTGCCGATTTTTCAATTACATATTTTATTTGTTTTGCAGAAAGAGTAGGGAAGTACTCCAGCGTTAAAGCTGCAATACCCGCTACCAACGGGCAAGCCATACTGGTGCCGCTAAGGTTGCCATAATTATTACCACCGGGCAATGTTGAATAAATTTTTACACCGGGTGAAAATACATCCACTTCTTTTTTTCCGTAATTGCTGAATGATGCGGTGTAACTGCCTGAGTTTGGCTCGGCACTTGCACCAACGGTAATGATAGTACCGGCCCTGCCCCCATTTATATAAACCGGGTTGGGGAAATTATCAGCGGTATCCACATCTTTCGCATCGTTGCCTGCAGCATGTACCAGCAAAACATTTTTACTTTCGGCATAAGCAAAAGCTTCATCTACCCATTGTTTTTGTGGCGAATAACTTTTGCCAAAACTCATGCTGATGACCTGTGCACCGTTATCAACTGCATAGCGAATGGCCAGGGCAATGTCTTTATCATGCTCATCACCATCGGGTACCACACGTAAAGCCATGATGCGTACATTATCTGCAATGCCATCCATGCCCTTGCCATTACCACGTACAGCACCTATAATGCCTGCACAATGCGTACCGTGCATGCTGAAACCGGCCATGATATCGCTGTTGCCATACACACGGTCGTTAAAATTATTTTCATCGTCACCCACAATATCTTTACGGTAATTTTTTGGAGGGTTAATTTTTGCCGCTGCTTTTCTTTGTTCGCCTTCAATGTATTCAATATAATCGGCCAGGCCATCAATAAATTCTTTATCCGACTGATCAAGCATGTTGTTTGATTTCATAATGCCCAGGAGTTCATTCTTTGCCCTTCGCTCTGCAAAAGATTTTGTTACATACAGATCCAGGTCACGGCCGGTAAAAGTGTCTTTACCCATTGCCTTTTTTAAAATACTGTCGCTGCTTAATAAGGAAGCATGCAATACTTTTAAAGCCTGCACATCTATATCTGCAAATGCATCTTCTTTGGTATCAGTGCCTTTAAGTTCTGCTTTTGCTTTTAAGAACATTTCATATTCATACAGGTCTGCTTTGGATAAGGTTGATTTATTAACTACTTTATTATCCCATTTAGCTTTAAGGCTGTAATATACCCTGCCTCGTTCATCACTGTCAACCTTTACATTCCTGCCGTCTTTACCGCCCAGGAAGTTCCAGCCATGCACATCATCAATATAACCATTACCATCATCATCTTTACCATTGCCTGGTATTTCGCTGGGGTTGTTCCAGAGTATTGATTTTAAATCTTCATGAAGGGTGTCGATCCCGGTGTCAATTACAGCTACAATTACAGTTTTGCTTTTTAGGTTTTTGCTTTTTAAAAACTGGTAAGCTTTATCTGCACTAATACCATCATACCCATCGCTTTCCTTATCCATCATGTGCCAGCTATTAGGTATTACGCTGGTTTGTGCAAAAGAAGACAGCCCTGCAAAGAGCAGTGCTATAAAAATTTTCGAAATCTTATTCATATATAAACATTTGTTTGGGCAAAAGTAAAGGGTCGGTTATTACCAGCAATACCGTTTGTACGGTATTTTGAAAACTTTAAGAAGGAAAGTGCTTAATGAACCAGTTGCCGGAGAATATTGGCAATGGTTTAGGTTTAATACTTAATAATTTTTTTTCATTAGTGATAATAAACACACAGTTGTTCTATATGGCAAGGTCAAAAAGGTAATTGTCTTCTGGATCGGGACTTAAAGCAAACACAGCTTTCTCAACAGTTCTTAAGCTGACCTTTGCTATAAAATTAATTATCAGCGTTGCTTGTTTTGCATTCATCCATTTATTTAAAACCAACGCATCAAAAATTTCTGAGAGCAGATAATTGTTTACGACAGGAAGAAAATTATATTGAATGAACCGGCTAAGTAATGGTTGTATATTTTGCGCACGGGCATATTTAATCCAGATGTTGGCATCAACTACGATTTTATACATGCTTATGCTTAGTTTTACTAATCATTGATATCAGCTCTTTTTCTGTAATACTGCCAAAATTTGCTTTTTGGGTAATGGTTTCCCATTCTTTTTGTAATTCATCCCCAAATAAATTTATGTAAAGAAGTTTAAGCTCCTCTTCAGATTTAGTTTTTAAACTATTTACAATTTGTTTGTACAGAATATTCCTGGGTTCTTTAACTATAGTTTCCATATAAATTATTGTTACTTAAAGATACAATTATTTAAAAAATATTTATAAATCAAACCTAATCCCCTGTGCCAAAGGTAATTTATCGGTGTAGTTGATGGTATTGGTTTGCCTGCGCATATATATTTTCCAGGCATCGCTGCCGCTTTCCCGTCCGCCGCCGGTTTCCTTTTCGCCTCCAAAAGCGCCACCAATCTCAGCTCCTGAGGTTCCGATATTTACATTGGCAATTCCGCAATCGCTGCCTGTTTGTGATAAAAACTGTTCGGCCTGGCGCATATTATTGGTCATGATGGCTGACGATAAACCCTGTGGAACGCCGTTTTGTAAAGCAATGGCTTCATCCAGCGTTTTATATTTCATGAGGTATAAAATGGGCGCAAAGGTTTCGTGCTGCACAATGGCAAAATTATTTTTTGCTTCCGCGATGCAAGGCTTAACGTAGCATCCACTTTCATATCCTTTTCCTTTTAATGCGCCGGCTTCCACAACAAATTTGCCGCCTTCTTCTTTACATTTTTCAACGGCATCCAGGTACATTTTAACCGCATCTTTATCTATTAACGGGCCTACATGATTTTTTTCATTTAATGGATCGCCAATTTTTAACTGGCTGTATGCTTTCAATAATTTTTCTTTAAACTTA
This sequence comes from Chitinophagaceae bacterium, assembly GCA_031410355.1. Taxonomy (GTDB): domain Bacteria; phylum Bacteroidota; class Bacteroidia; order Chitinophagales; family Chitinophagaceae; genus Ferruginibacter. The sequence continues at coordinate 13,288 of JANNYY010000665.1, forward strand.
TTATAAATTTTTTCGTGGATGATTAACCTGCGGGTAGATGTACAGCGTTGCCCGGCTGTACCCACTGCACCGAAAGCTGCGCCAATTAGAGCCATATCCAAATCTGCATTTTCGGTTATGATGATGGCATTGTTGCCACCCAGTTCCAACAAACTACGGCCCAAACGCTGGCCAACAGCCGCCCCCACAGCCTTGCCCATTCTTGTGCTGCCGGTTGCAGAAACCAATGGTATTCTTGTATCATTACTCATCCATTCACCAACATCCCTGCCGCCAGCAATAATATTTGAAACGCCTTCGGGCACATTATTTTTTTTGAAAACCGGTTGAATAATATTTTGACAGGCAATAGCACAGAGCGGGGTTTTTTCGCTTGGTTTCCAAACGCATACATCACCACAAACCCAGGCCAAAGCTGCATTCCAACTCCATACGGCTACCGGGAAATTAAAAGCTGATATTACCCCAACAATTCCCAACGGATGATATTGCTCATACATACGATGGCCCGGCCGTTCACTATGCATGGTTAAACCGTGCAACTGGCGGCTGAGGCCAACAGCAAAGTCGCAGATGTCAATCATCTCCTGTACTTCACCCAAACCTTCCTGTAAACTCTTGCCCATTTCATAACTCACAAGTTGCCCCAGGTCATGTTTATTTCTTCTTAACGCTTCCCCAACCTGCCTTACAATTTCCCCACGTTTTGGGGCAGGCCAGTTGCGCCATTCTGTAAATGCAGATTGTGCTTTTGTTATTACTGCTTCATAGGTTTTTGTATCGGCACCGGTTACAGTGCCAATTAATTTACCATCAACCGGTGAATAAGAATTTAATTTTTCGCCATTACTCTTTAACCAGTTTAACCCGGTTGAAACGCCGTTATTACTGCTCTGTATTTTTAATACTTTTAAAAATTTCATATATTTAAAATTGAACGATTTTACAATTGAGGGATGCAAGTTACGGACAACAGCCGGCAGTTGCCAGTTCGCAATTAACCACCTTTGAATTGAGAAAGTCTTTGCGATGGCAGTGACCCAACTGCCAACTGCCGACTGCCAACTGTTAATACTGTTCCTGTTCGTTGGGAAAATCTTTGCTTTTTACATCGGTGATGTATTGCTTAACAGCACCATCAATTTGTTCATATAAATTAAGATACTTTCTTAAAAACCTGGGCTTAAACTCCACATTAATGCCCAGCATATCATGCATAACCAAAACCTGGCCATTGCAGTGCCCGCCTGCGCCAATGCCAATTGTAGGTATGTGTAAACTCTCACTTACTTCTTTTGCCAATGCAGCCGGAATTTTTTCGAGCACTACAGCAAAGGCACCGGCCTCCTGTAAAAGCAACGCATCTTTTTTTAGTTTGGCTGCTTCATCGGTTTCTTTTGCCCTTACGGTGTAGGTGCCAAATTTATAAATGCTTTGTGGTGTTAACCCCAAATGCCCCATCACCGGTATGCCGGCACTTACAATTTTTTTTACAGAATCCACTGCTTCTTCTCCGCCTTCTAATTTTACAGAATGTCCGCCGGTTTCTTTCATAATTTTTATTGCAGAAGCCAGGGCAATATCTGAATTGGATTGATAAGAACCAAAAGGCATATCAACCACTACCAAACAACGGTTAATGCCACGCACCACACTTTGTGCATGATAGATCATCTGGTCTAATGTAATAGGCAAGGTAGTTTCGTGGCCGGCCATTACGTTGCTGGCACTGTCGCCTACCAGGATGATATCAATACCGGCAGTATCAAAAATTTTTGCAAAGGAAAAGTCGTAAGCCGTTATCATCGAGATCTTTTCTCCGGCGGCTTTCATCTTTTGCAGGGTATCGGTTGTAACTTTTTTAATTTCTTTATGAACAGACATAATGTATTGTTTTACATTAACTGAAGATGCTGGTGGAGTTGGCTCTGCGTTAGAATAAAACAAATCCGGGGAGCAATTAATAATGTAAAAGTAGAAAGAAATTTTGTTGGAAATGATTTTTAATAAATTATTTAAAAATGAATCAGAGAAGAATAGAGTATTTGGCTATTTTGGGTTTATTGGAAGTTTTTTTTCTTCCGGAAAAATAATGCCCCAGTAATCTATAAATCCCAGAAATATTCCCTGGCTTGTAATTACCTTGATCCTCGGAGCTAAAGAAATAAGTTTTGAATATAAAATTTCTTTATCGAAATCGAAATAAAAATCCTGGATCAGTTTATAATTATAAATACTGTCAAAATTTATTTCAGACATCATTTTTTTTGAACCCACCATGTTACCAAGACTATCATAATAAGGTACGTCAATTGGAGTATTTTTATATTCCTCAATTTTACGTGAATCCAGAATACTTTTTTGATCAGGGTAGATGGATAGATTAGTATCGTATGCCTTTATTTTTTTTCTCTTAATATCTTTATATAGCAGGATTGATAAGTTCCAGTTATCTAATGTAAGGATATTATTTTCAGATGCATTGTTGGAACCGGATGGAAGCAAAGATAAAATGTTACATGATCTTCCAATAAATTTTGCTGAGGCAGGAATGGGGGCATCTTCATTTTTAATTTCATTAAAAGCAAAGTTGCTCATTTCAAAATATTCTGTTTCTTCCTTAAATGTTTGAGCCTGTTTTTTATAAATAACTGGAGTGAGTAGAATGTTTTGGATTTTTAGCCGATTGTTTCTGTAATACAATAGTTGCTTTACTTTGAAAAATGATATTCTATTATTGAAAAAACAAGTATCACAGGTATTTGATTCGCGGTTGAACATAATTTCTGAAGCGTCATGTCTTTCGTCAAAGTCAAATTGCCAGTTCATCTTTGATACATCATAATTTACCCGCTGAGCAGTTAAAATGTATTCTTCATAATTGATTCTAACTGGAGTTACCCTAAATGCTGTAGTATCAATCAGATAATTTGTTACTCCCTGTTGTTTCAATTTATTTAAATAAAAATTCCGTAGATTAAAATTGGGGCTTACCGGGGTAAGATTTACATACGAATTATAAATAGCTGCCCATTTTACTGAAGTATCTGTTTGAATAAAATTTGCGTACTCCAATTTACTTTGTGCAAAGCAAAAGCATGAATAAAAAAGCAGCAGAATTGAAAAAAACGTCCTCATATTTTTATGACATAACGCTTTGTAAATCGTTGGTAGTATTATAGAAATGTTAAAGTATGAATCAAGAGTTACTAACCAAATTTAGGTTATTTCAACTCCTCCCACAGATGCTGTATCAATCCATCCACCAAACCTATCTTAGGTACATATATTTCTTTGGCGCCGGCCCAGCGCATGGCATTGGTATAAATCTGCAAAGCTGGTACGATAACATCGGCACGGTCGGCTTTAAGGTCGTAAATTTTCATCCTGTTTTCTAAACTAACATGGCTTAATTCATTGTAATAATCTTTAAGCACTTCAAACGAAATGGGCTTACCATCTTTCCGTTTACTCATTGTAAAAATTTTGTTGATGTTGCCACCACTGCCTATCGCCATCACTTCTTTCTGGTCTTTGGTTACGGTTTTAATAATTTCCTTCATCACTTCCCAGGTTTTATCAAGTACCATGCCCTGCAGCAAGCGTATGGTGCCAATATTAAACGATTCTTTAAAAGTTAAAACACCGTTGCTGAAGAAAGAAAGTTCGGTGCTGCCACCACCAACATCAATGTACATATAGCTGTGGTCTTTATCTAATGTTTCAGCTATATGGCTTTCAAAAACCAGCCCGGCTTCCATATCACCACTTATCACTTCAATGGCAATATCTGTTTCTAATTTTATTTTCCGGATAATATCACCGGCATTTTTTGCATCTCTCATAGCGCTGGTTGCACAGGCTTTTATATTTTTTACTTCATACGCATTTATCAAATGTTTAAATGCCTTCATGGTTTGTAAAAACATACCAATTTTTTGTTTGGAGATAAGGCCGGTTTCAAACACTTCAAAACCAAGGCGCAGTGGCACACGGAATAAATTTAGTTTATTAAAAACGGGGTTTTTATTTTCGTCGGTGGTTACTTCGGTAATTAATAAGCGGGCTGCATTGCTTCCTATATCTATGGCTGCTAGTCTCAAATTGGTTTAGGAGTTTAGTTGTTTAAACGTTTAGTTGTTTAGAAGTTTAGATGTTTAGATGTTTAGTTGTTTAGAAGTTTAGTTGTTCCGTTGTTACAACCAACACAAATTTACGTATTAACGTGTTAACGCTACAAAGATTTACGATGCAGGTAATTGTAAGTCTCTACCTGGCTGCGTATTTTTTTGGTGTTCCGTGGGTTTACATACTGGTTGCTAAGGTCATTATCCAGTATTCTTGCCTTAATATTATCTTTCAGTTGTATCTGCATGATGTCTTTTATTTCCTGCTGTATATTTTTTTCAAATATGGGGCATGCTACTTCAATACGATGGTCAATATTTCGTACCATCCAGTCGGCGGATGAAATAAATGTTTTTTCTTTTCCGCCGTTATGAAAGATCATGATACGGGCATGCTCCAGGTATTCATCTACAATACTTATGGCCTGTATGGGTATTTTGAATTTTTTACTCTCCGTAAGTAAACAAAAAATGCCTCTAACTACCATTTTTATTTCAACGCCTGCTTTTGCTGCCTCATAAAGTTTATCAATCAGGATTCCGTCGCTAAGCGAATTTAATTTAAGGAAGATAGCCGCAGGTTTTTTTGATCTTGCAGTTTTAATTTCTTTATTAATGAGTTGAATTAACTGATTACGCATACCATGCGGGCTTACCATTAATGTTTTGCAAATTCTCAAAAAATGGATCCTGGTTTTTGGCTGTTCCAGGTAAGTGAAAATCCGGTTTACATCTGCCATAATATTCCTGTCGGAAGTAAGGAGGCAGGAGTCGCCATAGATGGCCGCTGTTTTTTCGTTAAGGTTACCGGTACTTACAAATCCATAATGAATGGTGCGGTTATTTACCCGTTTTTTAATAAGGCATATTTTTGCATGTACTTTTAAATTGGGTACGCCCAGCAATACTTTTACGCCGGCATCTTCAAGCTCTTCTTTCCACTCCAGATTAGCTTCCTCATCAAACCTGGCACGCAGCTCAAGCACTACGGTAACCAGTTTTCCATTGCGGACCGCATTGGTGAGGGTGTTGATAATTTTTGAACGGTCGGCAAGGCGGTAACAGGTTAATTTGATGCTGGCCACATCGGGGTCAATGGCTGCTTCACGTAAAAGATCAATTATACTGCCGAAGGAATGATACGGAAAATTCAGCAGCACATCTTTTTTTAAAATCACTCCCGACACACTGGTTGTGTTTTTTAAAGCAGGGTGAATAAAAGAATTTTTACGCTGGCTTTTATGCTCAAAAACCGACTCCGGAAAATTAATAAAATCTTTAAAATTATGAATTCTGCCCCCGGGGATGAGGTTGTCTTTTTGAAATAAACCCATACGGTGTACCAGGTAGGTAAGCAGCGAAGCATCTATCTCTTTATCAAAAACAAACCGCACGGGCTTACCATTTTTACGGTTCTTTAATCCCCTTTCAATTTTTTGAATGAGGGATGTAGTAACATCATTGTCTAAATCAATTTCAGCATCGCGGGTAACTTTAATAATATGAGCCGAAAAAGTATCATACCCAAAAAAAGAAAAAATGTAAGGCAAACTAAAACGAATAATATCTTCGAGTAAAATGATATGCTTATCTGCGTTTTTTGATGGCAGGATAATAAACCTGGGTAACCGCCTGGTTGGTACAGATACCAATGCAAATTTTTGTGGTACGGCCCTGTCTTTTTTTGAAAGCCTGCAGGCCAGGTAAATTGATTTATCATTCAGCACCGGAAAATCCTGGATACTTTCAATCATCAGCGGAACGATATGGCTGCGTATTTCTTCATTAAAATAATCAAGAATAAATGCCTGCTGTATTTTATTTAATTGTGTTTCATTTACAATGTGAATGCGTTCTTTTTTCAGCTCCCTCAAAATTTCATTCCAAATACGGTCAAATTCTTTTTGCTGATCAACTACAATTTCCTGTATCTCTTCTAAAATGGCATCGGGGGTAAGTTCAAGGTGCATTTTTGATTTTTTGCCAAATTCAATCATGCGTTTTAGCGTAGCCACACGCACCCTGAAAAACTCATCAAGGTTATTGGAAAATATACCGAGGAAACGGATACGTTCTCTTAAAGGAACAGTTTCATCTGCAGCCTCCTGTAAAACGCGGTTATTGAAAGAAAGCCAGCTTATATCGCGGAATATGGTTTTTCTTTTTTGCAAACAATTGAGAATTTTAAAATAAATGCTGCGAAAATAACTCCTTGGTCATTATCCCGGCAACATGCAATATTATTTTTGTGTGAAAAATCTGAAAGGTTATTGGCTGGCGCCCTTCAGTTTTTCAATTATACCTGATGTAGAAAATCCTTCCAGTATGGGCACTATTTTTACTTCGCCCCCATTGGCTGTTACTTCTTTGGCGCCCACAATTTCCTCAACGGTATAATCTCCGCCCTTTACCAAAACATCGGGTAAAATGGTTGTTATTAAATTTAATGGGGTATCTTCTTCAAATAAAATTACCGCATCTACCATTACCAGCGATGCCATCAGCAAAGTTCTTGAGCCTTCATTATTAATTGGGCGGCTGTCTCCTTTTAATCTTTTTACCGAGGCATCGGCATTTATGGCTACAATTAAAATATGCCCATAAAGCGCAGCTTCGCCCAGCGAGGCAATATGCCCTTCGTGCAAAATATCAAAAACACCATTGGTAAAAACAATTTTTTTATTGTGCAGGCGCCAGCGTTTTAACTGGTGGTTTAATTCGCTCAGTGTAAATATTTTATTGGGTATGCTGCTGACTGATCTCATTTTTTTTTCTGTTAATGTAAGGTAAAATTAATAAACAACTCAAGCCTGTAATAATTACTATAGCTGTTGAAACACCCCAGATCATCCATCCCAATGCTTTGCCCAGCGGGCCTGCAATGCTGTAAATGAGTAAGGTTTGCATAACAAATAACGGGAAGGAGCCTATGCCCCCCGGTGTAACGATCATTGCCAGTGAAGCCAGCGTTAAAACAGAGCAGGCGGCTTTAATGCTTAAATGCGATGTACCTTCCATGGAATGAAAACCAATATACACCTGCAACAGGTAAAGCAACCAGATGAAAAACGTTTGCATTACAAACAGCCGCTTCTTTTTTAACTGTTTAATTGTTTTAAAGCCTGCTGCAATACCTTTAAGAAACAGGATGATCTTATTGATGATCTTATTGTGCGGAAATTTGCGGAAAAGAACTTTTATGCAGATAACAATGAGTGTAATTACACAAATGATGATCAATAAATTTGCCCAAATGGGTATGCCTGCCGTGTTACCCATCTTTATTAGTTTTTCCTTTACATAATTTCCAACAAGATTAATCTGTATTAAAATGGTTAGCCCGATAAATATAACGAAACAGATAAGATCAAAAGTGCGTTCAATAATTATTGTGCCAATCAGTTTACCCACATTTAATTTTTCGTACCTGGCCAGGAAACTGCATTTTAAAATTTCGCCCAGGCGTGGAATGGCAGAGTTTGCCAGGTAACCGACCATCACTACCGAAAAAACATTCTTTAATTTTGGCTGATAGCCCAGCGGCTCCATCAGGTATTTCCACCTTACAGCACGCAACAGGTGACTGAGTAAAGACATAATAACAATAGGTGCAAGTAACCAGTAATTTGCATGTTGAAATGCGTTGGAGAATTCAGATTTTTCAACCGCTGTCATATCTTTTAACTGCCACCATACCAAAAAAATGCCGGCGCCTAAAAAAACAAGGTATTGTAATATGTATAATAACCGTTTACGCATAATCGGTTACAAATTACGATGGGAATTTTTGTAATGATAAAAGATGTGAAAATAAATTTTATGAAACTGGTTATTCCTGCAAAAGCATATTATCTATCAACCTTACATTGCCTAAAAAAGCAGCAGCTACAGCAACTAATTTTGTATTGCCGTCCCAGTCATTTATTATTTCAAGGTTTGCAGCATCAGCAATTTCTATATAATCAACTTTAAAACCGGCATCTGTTAATGTTTTTGCTGCTGTTAGTTTTAATGGTTTTAAATCGCCGGGTACAATATTGCTTTTTAAAAAAGACAATGTTTCAAATATCTTTAAAGCCCGCTTTCTGTCCTGTTCCGGTAACCTTAAATTTCTGCTGCTCATGGCAAGGCCGCCTGGTTCCCTAAGGGTAGGGCAGATGTTGATGGTTGTTTGAATATCGTTTAGTTCAACTAATTTTTTAATAACCATACATTGCTGGTAATCTTTTTGGCCCAGGTATAATTGATCGGCAGGTATAATATGCAGTAGTTTCTGCATTACTTTACAAACTCCCTGAAAATGCCCCGGCCTGTATTTTCCTTCAAGAATTGTTTCTATGTAGCCAAGCTCATATTCTGCCGCTTGTTCAGTTCCCCCGGGATATATTTCAGAAACAGGTGGCAGAAATAAAATATCGCAGCCGGCTTTCTCCAGTTCATCAATATCTTTTTCAATAGTGCTGGGGTAATTATTAAAATCTTTAATGTCGTTAAACTGTGCCGGGTTTACAAAAATGCTGCATACCGAAATTGAATTGGTTTTTTTTGATGTCTCCAGCAAAGAAATATGCCCCCGGTGCAGTGCGCCCATAGTAGGTATAAAGCCAATGCTGCCGCCCCGTTCTTTTATTTTTAAAAGGTAAACAGTTATATCTGCAGCTTTCTTAAATAGTCTCATAATAGAATCAATTACACTTCAAATGCCTGTAGAATCCCGTTTTCCCAAAAAAATAGCGTAGTTTTGTCCTCCGTTTATAAAATATTACAGCAACAAACAATGTGTAAATGAGTACAAAGAAAAGAATTTTATTTATTGCAAATGAAATGTCGCCTTATCTGGAACTTACAGATTTTGCAGAAATAGTGAATAAGCTTGCAGTAAAATCTAATGACAGCGGAATGGAAGTGCGTTGTATTATGCCCAGATTTGGGGTAATTAATGAAAGAAGGCACCGTTTGCATGAAGTTGTCCGTTTATCTGGCATTAATGTAACTATTGATAATGATGATTATCCACTGGTTATAAAAGTAGCATCGCTGCCCAATGCCCGCCTCCAGATCTACTTTTTGGATAATGATGATTATTTTAAAAGAAAATCAATTTTTACGGATGAAAAGGAGAATTGGTTTGATGATAATGGTTTAAGAGCGGTTTTATTTTGTAAGGGTGCCCTTGAAACAGTTAAGAAATTTGGATGGCCGCCCGATATTATACATTGTAGTGGCTGGATGACCGGCCTTATACCTATGTTTATCAGGAATGCTTACAAAAAGGAACCCGTATTCAGTAACAGTAAGATTGTTTACACCATTGGGCAAACCACGTTTAAAGAAAAGCTTGAAAAGGATTTTTTAAAAATGGCAACCATTAATGACTATGTAACCAAAAAAGAACTGGAACCATTTAAAGATATGAACAACTATGCCATGTTTAATGGTGGTGCAACGTATGCTGATGCCATTACTTTTGGAGCCGAAAAAGTAGATAAAAAACTAGAAGACCAATTCTCAAAGGTTAAAGGCAAAAAAATTCTCAAATACGATGCAGAAAGCGATTTAACAGACTATTTGCAATTGTATGCCGACCTTGCGAAGTAGAAAACTAAAAGCAATTTCATAAAATTATTAATGTGCAAAAACGAATTTTCCCTTTAGCTATAACTGCTATAATCCTTTTTTCTTTATTTTCCTGGAACTGTACTAAACTTGATACTACCGACATTGGCAGCGACCTGTTGCCGGCTGTTGATAATGTACACACCTTTGATACAATCCTCACTATTAACTCTACCCAGGCCCCCCTTTTTAGTGATTCTACTTATATAGGCAAGTATGATGATTTTGCATTGGGAGCCATTAATAACGATCCTTTATTTGGCACAACCAAAGCAAGCATTTTCATGCAGTTAAAACCTTCGTATTACCCGTATTATTATGGTAATCCAAAAGATACCATAGTTGGTTTTGACTCTGTAGTGCTTTGTTTAAAATACAAAGGTTTTTGGGGCGACAGTTTGGTGCCCATTCAACTGCAGGTAAAGGAGATAACCGACAGGCAGTTTGGCGTAGATTCGGTTAACAAAGATAACCCTACTACGTATCAGCCATTGGTGGGCTCAGTTTTGGCTACTAAAAATGTTGATGTACGAACACTTGGAAATTATATAAAATTAAATAACGGCAGAGACTCCGTTGTTAATCAGATCCGGATAAAAATTACAAACACGGCCTGGTTAACCCAGTTCTTTAGCAGGGACAGCGTGGCTGCGAATGGTGCCACTAATGCTTTTTATAATGATTCTATATACAGGAGTTTTTATAATGGTATAGCTGTAATTGCAAACGGTGGAGGTAATGGATTGTTATATGCAGGCCTCTCCGATACTGCAACCAAACTGGAAATTCATTACAGGAAAAAAAATGGTGGAAAGATAGATTCAGTTTATTCTTCTTTCCGGCTAAATCCTTCTATAGAACCAATAGTAGCCAATGCCCCAGTTTCAAATACCAGTAATTATATTTTACGTAACAGAACTGGTTATCCTATCAGCAATCCGGCTGCAGGCGAGCATTACCTGCAAACAGCTCCCGGCACTTTTGTAAATATTAAAATTCCCGGCCTTGCAGGTTTATCAAACCGTATTATTCACAGGGCCGAAATAATTGTAGAGCAATTGCCTCCGCTTGATGCGCTTGCCGATATATTTTCGGCGCCTAATTTTCTGTACCTCGATTTGAAAGATACTGGTACAACCAATAAATGGAAACCTGTTTATTACGATTTAAATACTTCAGAACAGTATGATCCTGATTATAAAACAGCGATACCCTATCTGCCCGGCCAGATAGATTATCAATATTATGGAGGATACCGAAGAAGTAAAACGGATGCCTTTGGTAACCCAATAAAGTATTACAGTTTTAATATTTCGAGGTACATACAGCAGATTGTTACTGATCACACACCGGCTTATGATATGCGTTTGTATGCGCCATTTAATATTAACTATCCGCAATATTCAAGAGCTTATATACCTTATGGCAATAATATTGCATTTGGAAGGGTGAAGATCGGAAGCGGCAGCAATACAACCAATCACGCCCTGAGACTGAGAATTGTGTATTCAAAACTTTAATAGAAATTAAATTTTATAATAAGTCCCCGGAATTTTCCGGGGACTTTGTTCTTTAGCTTCTACAACCTTATCTTTGCAATCTTAAAAAAAAAATATGCCATATTTATTTACATCAGAGTCGGTAAGTGAAGGACATCCTGATAAAGTTGCCGACCAGATCAGCGATGCATTAATTGATAATTTTTTAGCCTTTGACCCTACCAGTAAAGTAGCCTGCGAAACATTGGTTACAACCGGCCAGGTAGTATTGGCAGGAGAGGTAAAAAGCAAGGCCTATCTTGACGTACAGGAAATTGCCCGTGGTGTTATCCGTAAAATAGGTTACACTAAAAGTGAGTATATGTTTGAAGCCAACTCATGTGGTATTCTTTCTGCTATTCATGAGCAATCGGGCGATATTAACCAGGGTGTTGACCGTAAGAAAAAAGAAGAACAGGGGGCAGGCGACCAGGGAATGATGTTTGGTTATGCAACCAACGAAACTGATAATTATATGCCCTTGGCTTTAGATCTTGCTCATTATATCTTAATTGAAATGGCTGCTGTACGCAGGGAAAATAAGGAGATCAAATACCTGCGCCCCGATGCAAAAAGCCAGGTTACACTAGAATATGATGATAATAACAGGCCCGTAAGAATTGAAGCGATCGTCGTTTCAACACAGCATGATGATTTTGCTAGTGATGACAAAATGCTGGCAAAAATTAAAAAAGACGTTATCAATATTGTGATACCCAGGGTAAAAGCAAAGTATCCGAAATACAATCATCTTTTTAACAACAAAATAAAGTACCATATTAACCCAACCGGCAAATTTGTTATTGGTGGGCCGCATGGCGATACCGGCTTAACAGGCCGCAAAATTATTGTGGATACTTATGGTGGTAAAGGTGCCCACGGTGGTGGTGCCTTCAGCGGTAAAGATCCTAGTAAAGTTGACCGCAGTGCCGCTTACGCCACACGCCACATAGCTAAAAATTTAGTAGCTGCAGGTTTGTGCGATGAGGTTTTGGTACAGGTTTCTTATGCCATTGGAGTTGCACAACCAACCAGTATTAATGTAGTTACCTATGGCACTGCTAAAGTAAATTTAACCGACGGAGAAATAGCTGATAAAGTAATGAAGATGCCATGTTTTGATATGCGCCCTTATTTTATTGAGAAGCGTTTAAAATTACGTAACCCTATGTACAGCGAAACTGCTGCTTATGGCCACATGGGTCGTAAAAATGAAACAGTGGAAAAGATATTTACTTCACCTTATGGTAAATCAATCAAATTGAAGGTTGAATTATTTACCTGGGAGAAATTAGATGCGGTTAAAGAAGTGAAGAAAGTATTTGGATTGAAATAGGCCTCCCCAAACCCCTACGAAGGAGGGGGTTTAAAGACCATAAGTTTCTAAGAGCTTATGGTTTTTTGTTTTCAGTCATTCAAAAATCCTTTTAATCCTATTAATCCACCCAAATCCCAGTTCAGACAACAATAAAACTTAAATTTGTAAAGTGAAAAATTTCCGCCAACAACAACATCGCCCCAAAAAAAATACTTTAATAATTGGCCGTAAGGCCGTTACAGAAGCCATGCAAACCGGTAAGCAACTGGAGCGTATTTACCTGCAAACTACCGTTCATGGTGAAGCCATTGATGAAATAAGGAAGCTGGCCGAAAAAACACAAACGCCCATTAATAAAGTGCCGGTTGAAAAATTAAATAATTTTAATGTAAGCAACCACGAAGGTTGCGTGGCATTAATTGCCAAGGTTCAGTACCAGGATCTGCAGGATGTGATCTCTTTTGTGGTTGAAAAAGGGGAAGTGCCTTTATTTTTAATTTTAGATGGAATAACGGACATAAGAAATATTGGCGGCATTGCCCGCAGCGCTTTTTGTTTTGGTGTTAATGCCATCATCATTCCCGATAAAGGGGTTGGTGCATTGAATGAAGATGCAGTGCTTACATCAGCCGGAGCATTGGAAGAAATTGCAGTATGCAGGGTTAACAGCCTGATGAAAACTGTTGATGACCTGCACATGAATGGGATTAAGGTTTTTGCCAGTGAAATGAAAGCAACTAAAAAAGTTTATGAACTGGATTTGAAAGAACCTTGTGCGATAGTAATGGGTGGAGAAGAAAAGGGTATTTATCCCGCCTTATTAAAAACATGTGATGATCAATTTCAAATACCCATGACCGGCGATTTTGATTCTTTGAATGTCTCGGTGGCCACGGGTATTGTTTTGTATGAGGTGGTGAAACAAAGGATATAGTGCAGTAATTATTTTTTTATAAAACGCACTCTGTAAGCAAAAACTAGTTTTAAATAAAAATTGTCATTTACATTTTCATCTAATTTAAAATTATCTTTTACCCCGGTTCTTATCTTTCTTAATAAAGAATGGCCGGCTTCCATATTCAGCACTAAGTTTTTATTAAAATAAGTATCAAGATAAAGACCTAACTGGTTTTCATCAATTCGCCAATAACCATTTGATTTTGCATAAGAATTGGTTATGGCCCTGAAATTAGCGCCATAATAAAACGTTTTATTTATCTTATGTTCGTAGGTAAGATTCCCCGGCAACACGCCAAATAAATTATTCCGTTCATTAATCTTCCAGTCAATACCTGCCAGTGGCATAACAAATATGCCAAACAATTCATTGTTTATATAGAGTCCAAGTTTCCAGGTGAGGTTTTCATTTCTTTTATAGCTGATAATGAAAGCTCCGCCAACCTGCATTTTTGTTTTTCTGTTAATGCTGCTGTCATTTATCCTTATAATACCGGTAAGTAAAATACCACATTTGGTATTTGGAATTGTTTTTGAAAGTGAAACGGGCAGCGCAACACTATAATAGTTTTGCCTGTTATTTTTATTAATTTTTAATGACCATGCCTCAAAAAAAGGGCTGAAGATGACTGCATCTTTTTTATTTTTAAATTGTATGGGCAAATTTGTTCCTATGCCGTAATACTGAATTTTTATATCGTTTTTATTTTGGTTTATCAAACCTGCCTGAGGGCTGATGCTATATTTAAGATTCACAATATCCAAATAGGGTTGTGCAATAGTTTTATATGAAAAAAGCAAGGCAACAATTACGGTATTTGTAATAAACAAAAACTTTCCTGCTTTAATAAATCCGAACACTCCTGTATTTAAATAAAACTTCTTCATGATATTATTTTTTTAATTGCTGTATTGTTTAATGGCGGGTATAACCTGTAATTCAAAGGATTTTTTATTTACTGCAGTTGATATGGATTGTTTTTCCAGTTCTTTCAGTTTAGTGTATTTCATAAATGTGTACCAGGCCGTCATGCTTGCACAAATAAACCCTTTCCACCCATCCCTAAAACCCATTTTTAAAATATAATTCTGCAAAAAGGAAAACAATGGAGAAAAATATATTTTTATAAAAGTTGCATGCCTGCCCTGTTTAAAATATTTATCTGCCGACAGCGAGGCATATTCCATTGCTTTACGGGCGTAATCAATGCTATTGTTTACCGTGTAATGCATAATGTAACCATCCAGTGTTTTTATGTGCAGCCCAGGTTGCAGAAACAGTTTTTCGTGTACAATTTCCTGGTCAATATGTACAGTTTTGCGGTTGGCCATACGTATGTGTGAATCATTTCCCCATTCGCCAAATTTAATTTGGGTGGTGCCATAATAATTTTTATAACGCATGTTATAAACTAACTGTTCATTTGTAAGATCTAAATTTAAAATAGCCTGTTTCAGGTCTTTATCCACAACTTCATCTGTATCAATCATCAGTATCCAGTTGTATTTTGCCAATTGGCTTGCCTTGTACCTGTTTCGGCCATAACCTTCCCAGGAACCTGCCTCAATCCTGGCTCCATATTTCTTTGCGATCTGCAAGGAGTCATCTTCACTGCCAGAGTCGTACAGTATAATCTCTTCACCAATCCCCCGTATACTTTCAAGCGTTTCTGCAAGGCGTGCTGAGCCATTCTTGCAGATAATAATTACAGAAATATTCATACAATTAATTTTAGAATGATATATGGCAACCTGGTATTTGGAGTACATTGACAAAAACTAAAAAGGGGCAAGCATGATAAGATCAATAAGATTTTCATTTTTTTATTTTTTGCTGAATAGAATAAAATATGATGTAATTCAAATGATCAGTTACCAATTGCTATTTTAACTGTGATGCTAACAATATCCTTATTCACATCAGGAGGCAGGCCGAAGCCGGTTTTCTGGTTACTGAGTTCCAGTTTCGCTTTATGGCCATATACAGATGACATGATCATCAGGGGAATACTGGCAATACCTGAAGCAGCGCCTGCAACCAATAGTACACCTGCTGTAACATCATTATCTATACTGTTGCTGTTTGTTGCGGTGATCAGGCCAATACCTGATAATACTAAACCGGCGCCAAGTGTTACCAGTCCAGCGGTAAGATTATTCTTCTTTTTCTTCATGTAATAGTCATAATCTTTAGCAGGCCCGTGATAGCCGGGATTATTGGTGGCATTGAAGGATAGGTTATCCTTAATTACAGTATTGCCTTTTTGCAACATGTAGCTTGTTGAGGCAATCCCTTGTTTTTCCTGCTGCGCTTTTACCTGAAGTAGTGTAAAAAGCATTAACCCGGTAATAAGAATGAACTTTTTCATGTTTTAGTTTTGGTTTAAATGAATGATTTTTTTGAATTCAGACGGTAGATTAAAACTAATAAATGGTTTATAAAATTGGGATGCTTGAAAGAATTAATGCAGCAATGCCTAATACACCAATTACAGTTGCTGAAACTCCAATTACAGTACCGGTAACATGACTTCTTTTAGTTTTAATTTTATCTTTTTCAATTATTTCTGCTTTTTGTATATTTTCTAATGCCAGAGTATATGCTCCGGTTCCTGTTTTACTGCCAGGTGTTAAATAAATATGTACTTCAGTCAAAACTCCTGATTCATCATCATCAGTATAGGTTTTTGTTTTGTATTTCATTTTGCCATTTGTTCCATTAGTAACATACAGTTTATGATCAAAGGGCAATTCTTCTAATGTGCATTGTACATTTTTCCGGTCGCTGCTAATGGTGATATTTTTCATAGCAAAAGCACTATTGCCATTACGCAGTATGTAATATTTTTGGTTGTCCTGGAAATCATTCAGGCTGGCTGCTTTTGCTGGTTCAGCCGCAGTAATTGCTTTGTAATAATTACTGCATGAGGAGCATGTTCCGAAAATCAACATTGAGATTAATAACTTTTTCATGATCGTTTGTTTAGGTTGATGAATAATAAATTATTTTCCAATGGGTATGGTCATAGTTATGCCGGTAATGTTTTTACCTACACCGGCAGGTACCATGCCCGACCCGGTTTTTTGACTGGCAACCATGGCATTGGCCCTGCGTTTATTAACTGATGCCATAACAGTAAAAGGTATGCTGCTGAGCATGGCAGCACAGCCAACAACAATTAATGCAGTAGATACATCAGCCTTGCTTTCTTTTTCGCTGCTGTTGCTAAAAAAGATATCATAATCTTTTGGAAAGGTTAAAGCGCCAATGCCTGCAATTACAAGGCCGCCGCCTACTAAACTAAAGGAAGCTATTCTGTTATTACGGCTTTTTTTAAGGTAATACGCCTTATCATGTACAACTAACGGGTCTGGGTTTAACCTCAACGCATTTTTTAAAGGCAAATTCAGGCTTGTGTTCAAATTCACATTGACTGCAGTTATTCCATTTCCAGCCAGTTCATTTTCCTGTGGTGGATTATTTAACTGTTGTGCATTTGTTGCGCATACATTGGTAAATAAGATGAAAGCAAGGAGTGTGATCTTTTTCATAATTGTTGTTTTAGTTGATTAAATGTTTTGCAATCCAAAAGTATACAGGGCACAATGCTTTCCCTAATTGACAAATAAATGGGTTTGGAACAGATTAGCATCCGCTGCTTATTACTACCTGCTTGTGGTATTTTATTTTTGATTTTTGCAAAAAATGCAAATGGAAAATTGTAGTTTGGCAGAAAATGCGGTAAACAGGAAGGGGTGGATGGCAGTTTTTACCAAAACTTTTTGCATGGAATCAAATAATTCTCAATTGCTGTTCTTTCAGCACATTAAGTCCATACTGCCTGATCATATTTCATTTGTTGATGAAATTGCGGACCTGTTAAGCATCAGCAATGACAGTGCTTACCGCCGCATCAGGGGCGAAAAACATATCAGCCTGGATGAAATGCATAAGCTGGCAGATCATTTTAAAATTTCCATAGACCAGTTCCTGCATATCCAGTCAGGCTCCTATATGTTCTCTGGCGAGCTTGCTTCTCCCGGCGACTATATATTTGAAAAATGGATGGAAAATGTACTGAAACAGCTCACATTCGTTGGCAGTTTTACTCATAAACATCTTTATTACCTCGCCAAGGATATTCCATTTATGTTGCATTTTATGGTTCCTCAGCTTGCTGCCTTTAAGGCGTTTTTATGGAGGCGCTCAATTTTGCACTATGAAAATATGAAGGGGATGAAGTTTTCTCTAAAGGAAAATATTGGAGAGTTCCAGGAGATGGGTGATAAAATCGTGCAGCAATACCTGCAGATACCTACCACCGAGATTTGGAATATTGAAAGTATTAACAGCACGATCAGGCAAATTGAATTTTACCGCGAAGCAAATATGTTTGATACCGAAGAGGATGTAAAGCAAGTGTACCTGGCCCTCTTAAAACTGGTCAATCACCTGGAACAACAGGCAGATTGCGGATTAAAGTTTAAAGTGGGGGAGTCGCCGGTTACCGGGGCTGCGCCTTATAATTTGTTTTGGAACGACCTGGTTACTGCCGATAATACCATACTTGTTGAGCTTGACTTAAACCGGGTAACATTTTTAAACCACAGTGTTATCAATTTTATTTCAACCACAGATGTTAAATTCAATGCTTTTATGAACGATACCATTCAAAACCTTATCAAACGTTCTACCCAGTTAAGTAAAGTTGGTGAAAAAGAAAGGTATCGCTTTTTTAACCGGCTGCGGGACAAAATGAAACTGGCTGGCCGTCTTTAGTTATTTTTGCAGCATGAACCAGCAAAACCTAAAATTGGTAGAATGCCCACGTGATGCCATGCAGAGCTGGCCGCCTTTTATACCCACGCAAAAAAAGATCGAATACATTAATGCTTTACTGAAAGTTGGTTTTGATACACTCGACTTTGGCAGTTTTGTTTCGCCAAAGGCAATACCACAAATGGCTGATACTGGTGAAGTAATTAGGAATTTGGAATTAGGAAGCAACAATACACAATTGCTTGCCATCATTGCCAATGAAAGAGGTGCACAGGATGCGCTTGTGTTTGATGAAATTACTTATCTGGGTTTTCCGTTTTC
>JANNYY010000666.1:0-5389 GCA_031410355.1 Chitinophagaceae bacterium
AGACATCAACATCAATTTTACCAGTACCAAAGAATTAAACAGGATAAATTATAAACAGGTTAACCTGTATAACTGCTGGGATGAAGAAATAAATATTAACCCCGGCATTTTAAATGATATTGGCGGAAAATATGCAGTTAAAAGTTTGATCACAGCAGCAAAAGCTTTAAAAGATAATTTTATTGATGGGCTGGTTACTGCTCCCATTCATAAAAGCAATACCCAGGGCGACCAGTTTAATTTTACCGGCCACACGCCTTACCTTAAAAATTTATACGGCGCAGCAGATGTTGCCATGTTTATGATAGCCGAAAACATGCGGGTGGCTTTGGTTACAGAGCATGTACCGGTGCAGGATGTTGCCAAACACATAACCCGTGAAGCTATATTAAGTAAGCTTCAGATAATCAACAACTCATTAAAAAGAGATTTTAATATTAATAAACCCAGGATTGCTGTGCTGGGCTTAAATCCTCATGCCGGTGATGAAGGTTTGATTGGTAAAGAAGAGGAAGAAATAATTAAACCTGCTATAAAGGAGGCCAAACACCGTGATGTTTTTTGTTTTGGCCCCTATACCGCCGATGCATTTTTTGCCCGTGGACAATATGAAAAATTTGATGCGGTACTGGCTATGTATCACGACCAGGGCCTGATTCCTTTTAAATCTTTAGCCATTGGCGAAGGCGTAAATTACACAGCTGGCTTACCTGGGGTACGTACATCTCCCGATCACGGAGTTGCATTTGATATTGCCGGGCAGGGCAAGGCCGATGAATCATCTTTTAGGGAAGCCATTTATAAATGTATTGATATTATTGTTGGCAGGTACGAATATGATGAACAGCACAAAAACCCTTTAAATAAACTGAGTGCTGTAATTACTGCCAATATGGTGGATGAAAAAATAAGTGATATACCCGAATAATTGCTGCGCTGCTTTTCAGTTTTCTAATTAAAAATACTGTCCGCAATTCTTTTGTTTATTATATAACCATTAATGTAAATTTCCATTTTGCCTTTTTGATTTTTGAGTTTTTCGCTGGCCGTTTTCTTTTTACTGCCATCTTCAAAATCAAAAGTTACCCCCTTGGGCATTTTATAATCTTTTGTGTTGAATGAAAAGATTATTTTATCGGGCAGGCCGTAAGCGATATATTTTCCGTAACTCATTTCCAGTTCATAGGTACCATTGTCTCTTGTTGTGGTTTTTGTTTTCAGGATCACCAGGTTTACTGCATCTATGTATAAGGTAGAAAGAACCACATCGGCATTATCATCTTCGGGCAATAATTTAACCACTTTAACAACCGTGCCGCCAATCTTATCGTTGCCGGCATCCAGCACACTATATTTACCGGTGCTTAGCACATTACTCATATTTATATTAACTGCGCCTTTAGGCACAAAAGAAATTCCTTTTTCATTTTTAATTTTAAGCCGGTTGGGTTTTTTAAAATAAACTTTTACCGTTGCAACTGGTACTTTTAAAAAACTTACATTGGTTTTCATTTTACCCCTGGCTTCATAATCATTTACGAGGTTTATTTTATCCTTTACTTTTTGTACCAAAGTATTTATATCCTCCCGCTGTTGCGGGGCAAGTTGTGCATGGCTAAAAAAACAAAGTTGTATCAGGAAAAAAAATAGAAAGATTGATTTCATAGAACGTTTTTATGATAAGATATCTTTTTTGCGAAAAATAAAAACCGATGCGGCTACCAGTGCCACTATGTATGCCAGCAATGCAGCAATGCTTTTTAAAATACCCGGCAAATACTGTATGCTTCCTTTTATTGTTTCGCCATCATCTGTTGAGCCGATATAAAAAAAACCTTTCCAGCCCAGCATATAGGTAGTAAACAGGTAAGGCTTTATGTATTTTTGATAAAGGGGTATTTCCATTTCGCTCATCAATGTACAAACAATAATAATACCCACTGTAGCCACTATTGGCCCAATTGAATTTTCTGATAAAACAGATAATAATAATGAAATGGCTGCTACCACCATCATAGCAATAAAAGCGAACCCAAAAGCGCCAAAATACCTCCACAACACGTCGCTGGATTCTATCAACTGCAAACCATTTGTTTTTGCAACCACCAAATCGTTTTCCCCAAACACGGCAATACTTACTACCAAAGAAATTACAGCAATCCACAACAGCAAAGCAAAAACATAAACTGCGGTAGCAAAATATTTTGCCAGTATTATCTGCGTACGGCTTACCGGTTTGGCAGCCAGTAATCTTAATGTGCCCATACTTGCTTCTCCCGAAACCACATCGCCGGCAACCAATGCAACTAATATTGGCACATGCACCAGCAGCAGGTTGAGTACAAAAAAGCAAACGGCATACCCGTTAACCAATTTTTCGTATTCAATATTCATGGTCTCGTCTAATGAGCCGAGCATGAACATCATCCAGTCTTTACCATTTACAAACAGGCCCAGTTGTATTAAAAAAATAAAAGCGGCAATGATGGCAAATGCCAGGTAAGTTCTTGGTTTCTTAAATATTTTAAACAGTTCAATTTGCAAAAGATTCCACATGGCCGGGTTGGGTTGTTAGTGATAAAAAATAATCTTCTAATGAATGCATGGGGTTTACTGCAAGGAGTTGCACTTGCATAGATACCAGTTCATTAATTAATCCCGGCACATCCTCCTTATTCATTTTAAGTTGCAGTTTACCGGAATTGTGCTGTAATAAGGCCGCCCATTTTGTCTGCTGTAATTTTTCCCTTGCATCTGTATCATTACCTGTTTCAATTTGCACCAATGATTTTGAAGGATCAAGCAACTCTGCAACATTACCTTCTACTATTTTTTTTCCTTTATGAATGATAAGCATCCGGTTTGCAACCAATTCTATTTCGGCAAGCAGGTGAGAGGAAACAACTATGGTTTTTCCCATCTCTCTGCTCAAATGCAGGATCAGGTTGCGCATATCAGCAATCCCCTGCGGGTCAAGCCCATTGGTGGGTTCATCCAGCATGATCAGTTTGGGGTTATGCACCAGGGCAACAGCAATTCCCAATCTTTGTTTCATACCCTGGCTAAAGGTTTTTACTTTGCTTGCGGCTCTTTCTTCCAGCCCTACCAGCTTTAATTGTTCAAGTAATAAAGTTCTGTTTGGTTTCATGCCGCTCATCTTTGCAAAAATGGCCAGGTTGTCAAAGGCAGATAAATATTTGTATAGATCGGGTTTTTCAATAACAGCCCCAACCTGTTTTAATATTTCGCTTCGGTTTAATGTAAGGCTTTTTCCAAAAATACTGATATCGCCGCCGGTTGGTTTTATAAGCGTGAGCAACATGCGTATGGTGGTAGATTTTCCGGCGCCATTCTGCCCTAAAAATCCATATACATCTCCTTCTTCAACAGTAAATGAAAGATCATCCACTGCTTTTATCTCTTTAAATTGTTTGGAAAGGTTGTTAACTTTTATGATTGATGCCATGTATATCTATATTACCAAAGGTAAAACGGATAAGCATGTAAAAAGTTTAAAAAAATATTTCAGGATAAATTTATGCCGTACCGGGATTCATATAAGATTGCAGCGCATTCACGTAGGCTTCAAAAGATTCAATGCCTTTTTTGGTAATCTTACAGATTGTTTGTGGATAATTATTGCTGAACTGTTTGGTTACTTCTATGTAACCGGCGTCTTTTAATTTATTGATCTGCACACTGAGGTTACCGGCGGTTGCGTTTGTTTTTTCTTTTAAAAAATTAAAATCGGCCTCACGTACGCTTATCAGCAGGCTCATTACCGCAAGCCTGAGTTGTGAATGTAATATGGGATCGAGTTCTTTAAATTCCATTTTTAAAACCTGCTATTTATTGAGGTTATTGTTTAATTTTCTATACTGCAACCATAATAAGATCCCGGGAATGATATAACCAATTAATACCGCCCCGGCCATAATGAGCATATCATACTTAAAATCTTTGTTTATAAACATGGCAATAGCGCCGGCCCAGTTAACAGCAGCACCAACCATTAAACTCCGGGACTTAACGGCACCACCTTTTATCAGCATCAGGAAAGCAAAGATCATGAGGAGAAATCCAAAGCCTGCGTTTGGATCAACCGCCACGTTCATGGAGATAATGATGGTGAACATAGAAACAATAAAGGCGATATCTACAAATTTCATCAGGTCGCCTACGTAAGTTTTTACGGTTTTTTTCTTATGCCGTAAAATGTCGTACAGCAATAAAATAATCGTTATTATGCCAAAAATATTCCAGCCCAGGAAAGTTTTATCATACCCAAACTGTACAAAAAAGAAAGTGGAGAGTGATGCTAAAATTATCAAAGTACCCCAAAGCAGCCAGTGTAACCCGCTATCGGTAAAATTGGTTTTTGCCTGGCTTATCATTTGGTGAATGATCTCCATGCTTTTTTCATTTGATAGTTGCTGTTCGTTTGCCATAGTATTAATTATTGCGTAAAGATTTATGTTGCAGGTTATATTTTTTGCGAAGTAAATAACCGGGTACTATCCAGGCGGCAATCATGGCAACAGCCAATAATAATAATCCATACACCGGTAAGATAAATGTGGAAATAACAGCCAGCACCCAACAGGTTATGCCCCCGATCTTAAGTGGTTTAAATTGCATAACAATCCCCGAAAGAAAAGTGGGTGTGCCGTACAGCATAAGAAAAAGTGAATAGAGGTTTACCCATCCATGACTTTTCCCCAAAATAAAACTCAAAACCCAAAACTCAAAACCTGTTAGTATGCAAACAGAAAATTTTTCGCCAAAAGACAGCCTGCTGTTGATTGACAGTATGATAAACCAGGCAAAAAACCGGTTTAGTGAAAATGGTTTTTTATACCTGTTATGGGGATGGCTAATATTATTTTGTTCAATAGGGCATTTTATTTTATTGAAGCTGCAATTATTCAAACAGCCCGAAATAATATGGGCCAGTTGCTGGTTGGCGGTTATTTTCCAGGTCATTTATCTTGCCCGCAGAAAGAAAAAAGAAGTAGTAAAAACAGAACCTGTTGATGAATATGCAAATCATAATTTCCAAAGATTGGATCTGATCATATTCAAAACAAGTACCATGAAGTTTGATATAAACTACCAGTTTGATGTTGTGAAAGCAGCAATTGATTACATGTATAAATATGCTGACAGTAAAATATTGCTTTCCGGTAATACATCTGCTGAAGAACAAAAAGCAAAACCCGGTTTAGGTTTGCAGCGTGCACAGTCCATCAAAGATTATATGGTTAAGAAAGGCATAAGTGAATACAGGATAAAAGTGAACAATGCTAAAGACACCAAACCATTCTCAACTGAATTGGACGGACAACCTGTGCAACAAAACAGCCGTGTAGATATTTACCTGATAAAATAA
>JANNYY010000667.1:0-3567 GCA_031410355.1 Chitinophagaceae bacterium
GTAAAAACAACCATCTTTTTAAGTGATATGAGTTTGTTTACATCCGTAAATGAAATTTATGGCAGTTACTTTACAACGGATTATCCCGCCAGGGAAACCGTTGCAGTAAAAGGACTGCCTAAAAATGTTAATGTAGAAATAAGCATGATAGCATCAAAATGAGTATTGAAAAAATTGTAATTGTTACCGCTAAAGTTCACAATATATTAATTGAAACTTTACAAAAAAAAGGATTTACAGTGATGTATCTTCCTGCAATAACTTATGATGAATTGACGCAAATAATTGATAAGGCCGAAGGATTAATAGTAACTACAAGATTAAAAATTGAAAAAACAATTTTAGACAAAGCCGTGAAGCTGCAATGGATAGGAAGGCTGGGTAGCGGCATGGAATTAATTGATGTGACTTATGCCGAAAGCAAAGGAATAAAATGTGTAAGCAGTCCTGAAGGAAACCGAAATGCAGTGGCTGAACATGCACTGGGTATGTTGCTGAATTTAAAAAATAAGATCAGCAGCAGTTTTGAAGAAATTAAAAACAGTAAATGGATTCGTGAAGAAAACCGGGGATCCGAGTTAACAGGTAAAACGGTGGGGATCATCGGCTATGGAAATACCGGTAGCAGTTTTGCTAAACTGCTTGCTGCTTTTGATGTAACGGTTTTGGCTTATGATAGAATTAAATATGGTTTTGGCTATGATTATATAAAAGAAGCCAACCTTGACCAGGTTTGCCGTTATGCGGATGTCATCAGTTTTCATGTTCCGCTTACACATGAAACCAGGTATATGGCAGATGAAGCTTTTTTTAATGCACTCACACAAAAGCCTTTTATTATTAATACATCCCGTGGTTCTGTTATAAAAACAGCAGCGTTAATTAAAGCGCTGCAAAATAAAACTATTGCTGGTGCAGCCCTGGATGTATTGGAAAATGAGGTATTAAGCAGCTACTCGGCGTTAGAAAAGGAAGAAATGAACTATCTTACAAAACAGCCCAATGTATTACTTACGCCGCATATAGCCGGTTATTCCAACGAAGCTTTTTATAAAATGAGTGCAGTTATCATTGAAAAGCTGGAAATATAAAATTTTTGCTATTTTTGTAATACATGCAACGCCTTAGGCAATCTGAGGCGTTGTATTTTTTTTATTTGTTTAAACTGAATTTTATGAACGCAACTAATTATGTAACTGTAGAAACATTTGAAAGATTAAAGGAAGAGTTGCAGCACATGAAAGGTGTTGAAAGGCCAGCAGCCAGCAGCGCCATTGCAGAAGCAAGGGAAAAAGGCGATTTAAAAGAGAATGCAGAATATGATGCTGCTAAGGAGTCGCAGGGTATGCTGGAAGCAAAGATAAAGTACTTGGAAGGCGTTATTGCCAATGCCCGTATTTTGGATGAAAGTAATATTGATACCAGCAAAGTATCTATTCTTACAAGGGTAACTTTAACCAACCTGAACACTAAAAAACAGGTTACTTATAAAATAGTTTCGGAAAATGAAGCTGACCTGAAGCTGGGTAAAATTTCTGTTACTTCTCCAATAGGGCATAGCCTTTTAGGAAAAGTTATTGGCGATGTGGTAGATGTGCAGGTGCCTGCAGGGATAATGAAATTTAAGATCGAAAAAATTGATCTGTAATTAGCGTAATAAATTTTAACCCATCCCTGTTTGGAGGATGGGTTTTTTTGTGCCTTATCTTTACCCAAATATTTGATCATGACAATTTTTTCAAAAATAATAAGCGGCCAGATACCCTCTTTAAAAATTGCAGAGAGTGAAAAATTTATAGCATTTTTAGATATTGAACCTTTGGTAAAGGGCCATGTATTGGTGGTGCCAAAAATAGAAGTTGATAAGATCTTTGATGTGCCTGACGATTACCTGGCAGAGATGCTGTTGTTTGCAAAACCCATTGCACATGCTATTGAGAAAGCTTTTGATTGTAACCGATGCGGCATCAGCGTTATCGGGCTTGAAGTTCCTCATGCACATATTCATTTAATACCCATAAACTCGTCCAATGATTTAAATTTCACAAGGGCAAAACTCAGCCCATCGCAGGATGAATTGAAAGCTGTTCAGGAAAAAATATTGGCAAAGCTGTAATGTTCTTACTAACTGTAAATTATTATTCGAGTTCCCTCTCCTTTGGAGTTCACGAGCAAAGCGAAGGGAAAGAGCGTAGCTCGTTGGGGTGAGGCTACTTTACCTGCAGCCGGAAACCAACGCCATGAATGGTTTCCAGTACAATATTGGGATCGGCTTTAAAGTGCTTGCGTAGTTTTGTAATAAATACATCCATACTGCGGCCTAAAAAATAATCATCCTTGCCCCAAACATTCCGCAACACCTCATCACGTTTTAAAACTTTATTTTCGTGCTGTGCAAAAAAACGAAGCAGGTCCGATTCTTTTTGTGTGAGTGTGATCACCTCGCTGCCGCTGTATATTTTTAATTCATTAACTACAAATTTTAATTTGCCCAGATGATAAATTTCTTCCGTATCGGCCTGCAATTTTTTGGTACGCCTTAAAAAAACCTCCATTCTTAATATCAGTTCTTCAATGCTGAATGGTTTGGTTATGTAGTCATCGGCACCCGATTGAAACCCTTTTAACTTATCTTCCTGTAAGCTTTTGGCTGTTAAAAATATTATGGGTACCACATCACTTAACTGTCTTATTTTTTTTGCTAATGAAAACCCATCCCGTACAGGCATGTTAATATCAAGCAGGCAAATATCAAATTCTTTCTTTTGAAACTGCTGCCATGCCACTTCGCCATCAGGGCAATGCGATACTTCAAAACCAATGTCCTGCAGCGAATCTTTTATTACAAAGCCAAGCGAAAGATCATCTTCGGCCAATAATACTTTTCCTTTTGACATATTGTGAATTTTATTTAAGGGGAATTTTTATCGTAAATGTGCTTCCTCTTCCAACCTCACTGTTAACCTCAATCTTTCCATGATGCGTATCAATTACCTTTTTTACAAAATTTAATCCCAGGCCAAATCCTTTGCTGGTATGCCGTTCGCCGTCTTTTATCCTGTAAAACCTTTCAAATATTTTCTTTTGATGTTCTGTTGCAATACCTATGCCATTATCTTTTACGGCAATACAGAAATAATTCCCTTCAATCTTTGTGCTGATGCCAATAACCGGCGATGCGGCATATTTTATCGCATTTTCTATCAGGTTAATTAAACACAGCCTTAAGTAGGGCTTATCAGCATTGAGTATTGCACCAGGCATTGCAAAGTTTGTTTTTACAACAGCATGTTTTTGTTCAATTAAAGGTTGCAGGTCATTAATAGACTCATCTATTAATAAGTTAACATCAAATTTTTCTTTTTCTAATGGCAGCCTGCTTCTGTCGGTATAGGCAATCTCCAAAAGCCTTTGTATCTGCGATTGTAAATGCGATGTTTGCTCATTAATAATACCTGCATAATTTTCCAGCTTCTCTGGCTTTTCAATAATATTTTTCTGTTGTAAAACCTCGGCAGCAATTTTAATTACCGCAAGCGGAGTTTTAAATTCATGTGTAAAATTATT
>JANNYY010000668.1:0-2220 GCA_031410355.1 Chitinophagaceae bacterium
GTCGTTGAATCCGTTGAACGGAAACGTATTAAACCTTTTAAACGACTTAAACAATTTTGAGAACAATTCCACAATCAACTGCTCCTTAATATTTTCAGGAACACTTTCCCTTTCAGGATAAGTGATAAAAGTACCCTGAGAAGAAGTCTCATTCCACTCTAACCAGTTAAACTTGGCATTTTTGCCACGTAAATTACCTGTGATAGATGCATTTGCAGCACTCTTATTTTTAAGGCCAATTACATCACCGGCAACACAACTGTAAGAAGGTATATTAAGAACCTCACCATTTACGGTGATGTGCTTGTGCGATACCAACTGGCGTGCAGCCTGGCGGCTTGGTGCAATACCCATGCGAAATACGGTATTATCCAAACGGGCTTCTAATAATTTAATAAGATTTTCACCGGTAACACCTTTACGACGGGCAGCTTCATCAAATGTTTTGCGGAATTGTTTTTCCAGCAAACCATACGTGTACTTTGCTTTTTGCTTTTCTCTTAATTGTAAAGCATACTCACCTAAAGTTTTACGCTTGCGGTTAGCGCCATGCATACCCGGGGGGTTGCTGTTCTTGGTTAACCATTTTCCATTACCTGTAATGGGCTCTCCAAATATCCTGGAGATCTTTGTTTTGGGGCCTGTATAACGTGCCATAATTATTAATGTGGTCTTTTAGTGACGATGCATCATTATAAAGACCTTTAAAATGAATAATGCACCCGTTATGAATATAGTTGGCTGTTGCCAGTCAGCAGTTTGTAAAATGCCCACTGCAAATTGCCAACTGTTTTAAACTCTTCTCTTTTTTGGAGGCCTGCAACCATTGTGTGGCAAAGGCGTAACATCTTTTATCATGTTGATCTCGATGCCATTTTGAGACAAAGAACGAATAGCGCCTTCCCGGCCCGACCCCGGTCCTTTTACAAATACATCCACTCTTTTTAAACCTGCATCCAATGCGGTTTTAGCTGCATCGGCTGCGGCCATCTGGGCTGCATAAGGTGTGTTCTTTTTAGAACCCCTGAAACCCATTTTACCGGCGCTGCTCCAGCTAATTACCTGGCCCTGCTTATTGGTTAAACTGATAATGATGTTGTTGAAACTTGCAGTAATGTGTGCATCTCCGTAACTGTCAACTTTTACTACTCTTTTTTTTGAGGCTGCTTTTGCGCCTCCCTGTGCTTTTGCCATAATTTAATCTAGATAGGTAATCTTTAAAAAATGTATCTCCCAATTTTATCGGGAAACTGAACCAACCCTCCTGCCGGCTTCTAAGCGATCTGGTATTGTTTCAAAATAATTGAAGCCTTATTAAAAGCTAATAGCTAAAAGCTGTTAGCTTTTAGCTTATTTGGTTACTTTCTTCTTACCTGCAACTGTCTTACGCTTACCTTTCCTTTGACGGCTGTTGGTACGTGTACGTTGTCCACGAACAGGCAATCCTTTACGGTGACGTAAACCACGGTAACAGGCAATATCCAGCAAACGTTTAATGTTCATCTGGGTTTCGCTGCGTAAAGCACCTTCGGTTTTAAACTCATTATTGATTACATTACGGATGGCGGTTTGCTCATCATCGTTCCACTCATTAACCTTTTTACTATGATCAATCCCTGCCTTGTCTAAAATGTACTGGGCAGTAGAACGGCCAATTCCGTAAATGTAAGTAAGGCCAACTTCGCCTCTTTTGTTTTTTGGTAAATCTATACCGGCAATACGAGCCATAGTTTATTTAATATTTAATATTTAATATTGATTTATTGATTTGTAAGATTTAAATATTCCATCTTCAATCTTACCTCTTCAATTTTTACCCTTGCTTTTGCTTAAAGCGTGGATTTTTTTTGTTTATCACGTACAGCCTGCCTTTTCTTCTTACAATCTTGCAATCTGTACTGCGTTTTTTAATAGATGCCCTTACTTTCATAAACTTGTTTTTATCTTATCGTGAATCGTGATCTGTGAATCGTGAAGTAGCTTCCCACTCACGTCTGACGACTCACCTCTCACGTTTTTTATTTATACCTAAAAATTATTCTGCCCCTCGTTAAATCATAAGGGCTCATTTCCACACCCACTTTATCGCCCGGTAAAACTGGAGAATGAGCATGAAATTTTAGCCACTATTTCAGGAAAAATGAGAATGCACTATATCCGTATTTTACCGGGCGATAAAGTGGGTGTGGAAATGAGCCCTTATGATTTAACGAGGGGCAG
>JANNYY010000669.1:0-2234 GCA_031410355.1 Chitinophagaceae bacterium
TTTATAAAGTTGCTTCACAACATTTTCGGTGTGCAACTGGTTGTTTCGCTGCAGTTCTTTACATCGTTCAAGCATTTGATCTAAAACATGCTGCTGGCCTGTGTCATTCAGTAATTCAACAGCAGCCCTGAAAGCAATAAAGTCGCCCATCTTGCTCATGTCGATACCATAACAATCGGGGTAACGTATTTGTGGAGCCGATGAAACCACAATAATTTTTTTAGGCTCCAGCCTGGATAACATGCGGATGATACTTTGTTTTAAAGTGGTGCCCCTTACAATGCTGTCATCTATTACCACAAGGGTATCAATATGTTTTCTTACTGTGCCATAAGTAATATCATACACGTGCTGCACCATTTCGTTCCGGCTGCTGTCTTCGGTAATAAAGGTGCGGAGCTTTACATCTTTAATGGCAATTTTTTCAATGCGGATCCTTCTGTTAACCATTTCACTCAGCTTCTCTTCGTCAAAATCTTTACCCCAGCTTAAAATACGTTCAATCTTAATTTTATTCAGGTAAGCTTCTGCACCTTTTATCAGCCCATAAAAAGCGGTTTCCGCTGTATTGGGAATAAAAGAAAAAATGGTATTTTTTAAATCGTAATCAACAGCTTTTAAAACCGTATCGCTTAGCAGGTAGCCTAATTTTTTTCTTTCTTTGTAAATTTTTTCATCGCTGCCGCGGCTGAAATATATCCTTTCAAAACTGCATGCCTTTCTTTCTTTTGGTTCTACAATCTGTTCTATAGAGCAGCTCCCATCGGCTTTTGCAATCAGTGCATGGCCCGGCATCAGTTCCTGTACTTCATTTTCTTCCAGGTGAAAAGCAGTGCGTATGGCAGCTCTTTCGCTGGCTGCAACAATTATATCTTCATGTATATAATAATAGGACGGGCGTATTCCATGCGCATCCCTCATAACAAAACCATCACCATTGCCCAGTATGCCGCTAAAATTAAAACCACCATCAAACAAAGGAATTGCTTTTTTTAAAACCTTGGCAATATCCATTTCTCCCGGAAAGGCTTCATCAGCCTTAACCAAAAAATGATACAGAACTTCCATCATAGCTGCCAAATCGCTCTGGCGCTGAAACTCGCCGGGGTCAATATTTACCAACCCAAACAATTCTTCGGTATTAACTAAATTAAAATTACCGGCCAGCGCCAGGTTACGTGCCGGAATGGTATGACGTTTTATAAAAGGATGACAAAATTCAGCATTGTTTTTTCCCTGCGTGCCATAGCGTAAATGGCCCAGTAAAACTTCGCCCAAAAAATTAAGATGGCCTTTCATAAGGCCGGGGTGGTTTTTTATATCGGGTTGATACTTTTCAATTTCGTTATACTCCTTACCTATTTGTGTAAAAAGATCAACAATGGGCTGGTTGGCACCACTGCGAATGCGGTGCATAAAAGGATAACCCGGTTCGGTATTTAATTTAACCGCAGCAATGCCGGCCCCATCCTGGCCACGGTTATGCTGTTTTTCCATCAGCAGGTACAATTTATTAAGCCCATACATTACGGTGCCATATTGCTGCTGATAATAACTGAAAGGTTTGCGGAGGCGAATGAAAGCAAGGCCGCATTCGTGTTTAATTTCGTCGCTCATGGTGTGGAGTGAGCCGCAAAGTTAGGTTATTACAAAGTGGCGGCAAACAAAAATGTGGCTGTTAGCATTTATTTAGGAACCTGTTAACCAGGAGGTAGCCAGCAAGTAAACCGGAGGCAGAAAGGAGGTGAACCGGTATTTACCCAAGCGCAGATCCTTTATTCGTCCGGATTATTAGTTTGATGTTATCGCTAAATGTATACTTTTTACTTATGATTAAATATACAAAAAGAGTGAGTACATTTATTTTAGCAGTATTCCGTTAGCACAGATACGCCATCGCTTTTTACTGCGCTGCATACCTGCGCCGGTAAGGGATATACCTGCGCCAGGAGGGGGAATTCAGCCAGCAGACTCAACATTTCTTTGTGAACATTATATTTGTGAACATTTCCCTTGTTCACAATCAAACTGTTCACAACATGAAGAAGCATAAAAAACCTGAACTGTTACCAGTAAGCCAGCGCCAGGTGGCGCAGTACCTGGGTATTAGCAGCAGCATGATGCATATGGCCGAAAGCAGCCGGCATCCATCGCACCAGTTATCGGCCGCTGCTTCAGGCAAACTGGCTGCCTTGCTGGCCGCCCACGTGCAACAACAAAAAAAGCAAGGTGGC
>JANNYY010000670.1:0-7317 GCA_031410355.1 Chitinophagaceae bacterium
CAAGCCTTAGCATTAATAATGAAGATTCCTCTGTTACTGTATCAGCATTAATGACAGAGCCGCGTGCAACTACCAATCCCAAACAGTTTGTATTTGTAAGCAGGCTTAATAAAATACTTGTTGAAGAAACGCCTTTTACAATTTTAAAATCGCAGTTTAAAAAGAATGCGGGTACTAATTTTTTACTTGTTGATGCACGATCTGAATGGATGCAGTTTAGTTTAAAAGAAGAAAGTTATACGGTTTACAACAATAATACCAATACCGTTTACCAGGATGTTACGATGCCCGATAGCAGTAATGGCTACACCATTAAACGGATCAACCCAGTGCAGGAAAAAACCAACCAGGGAAATTATACTGCCGGTGCCCGTAATGGAATGCCGGGTGTCCGGTTTTCATTACTTAATAAAGATTTTAAAATTATAAGTGATAGCCTGGTGGGTAATACCAGGGACTCATATACCATTATTCCCGATCAGTTTATCCGTTTTAAGGTTAAGCAAAAAGAGTATATGCTGGTGAAGCAGCAATTTGTTAAAAATAGCAGGGGTTTATTATTGGTAAATACAAATGATGCCGGCCAGTTAATATACACAGATATAAGGGTAATGGACAGGAAAGATTATTTATTGACACAGGCTCAAATGATTCCGCAGAAAGGCATTATTATCCCTTTTACACGCAAGCTGGAAGCGGGGTTGGTAAAAATTACAATGGAATAAATAAGAAAGCATTGCGAATTAAAGGATATAAAAATAAAGCTTCGTATGTAATGGAATTAGAAATTATTGTATGATAAAAAATTTGCGGCATGGCTATCTTAAACTGCACCCTTTTATACGGGTTTGCATATTTCTTGGAGGCAATTTTTTGTTACTCTTTCTTGTACAGTTTGCCGGGCCGTTGGGAGAGATGACGGTAAATCTTTTACTCTGCGCTGCAGTTATTCTTTTTACAAAATTCATCCTTTATGCAGAAGCACGCAAGCTGGATACAATTGGATGGCGGCCACAATCAACAAAGCATTGGCTGCAGTTGCTTACCGGAATAATCATGGGGATGTTGATGCTTATTGGCACTGCATTTTTTATTAAATGGCAAACCGGTTTTCAATGGCAAAATACACCCTTGCCATGGAGCACTATCGTTGTGTTGCTGGTAACCGTACTGGCATCGGCTTATTCGCAGGAACTTATATTTCGTGGTTACCCTTTTCAACTGTTGCTGAAAAAATATGGGAAATGGCCGGCGCAGATTATCATGGCCGTTTTTTTTGGGTTGATGCATATTGGGTATATGCCTTTTAGCGAAATAATGGCTACCATGTTCACCACAGGTATTGGTGCCCTGCTTTTTGGGCTGGCTTATATAAAAACCAACAACCTGGCCTTGCCAACCGGAATCCATTTTGGCTGGAATTTTTTGCAGATATTATTACCACGCCACCCTTCTTTAAATGGTAAAGGCATTGTAAAAATAGTGGAGGCAAGTTTTAACCAGGCCAACCTTACGCTTTTTACCTGGATGCTGCCTTATGTTTTTGTGATGATAGCTGGATATATAAGCATTAGTATTTTTTATCGAAAACAAGCACCAGGTAATTATGTATAAAAATTGTAAGAAGAAATCCGGTATTGGAATCGCTGTATGGGTTTCATTCATTAAATCAATAAATATCCATCAAAAAAATATAAAAGCATTATGAAAAGAATGGTATCGGTTGTGTTTGTCTTCACCTTGTTTTTTGCCTTCATAAAGGTATCCGCCTTCCCGGGTAGCGATGATAAGCCTAAAAAAATAAAAGCTAAGTCAGTTAAAAAGATAATGGAAAAAGTAGCCGGCTGGCAACTGCAAACCTGGAAAGAAAAAGGAAGTAAGTATCGTTGGTACGACTGGACAAATGCCGCAGGTTACACAGGTTTGCTGGCCCTAAGTAATATCAGTACAAACAAAGAATATATACAGGCACTGCTAAACAGAGGTGATAGCCTTAATTGGGATACTGGCCCACGCCGTTTTCATGCCGATGATTATTGTATAGGCCAAACCTATTCCCTGCTTTATGCAAAGTATAAAGATGAAAAGATGATCACCAATTTTCGCAGGCAGGCAGATAGCATTGTTGCTGCACCGCATACAGAAAGTTTGGAGTGGAAGAATAATATCACTAACCGGGAATGGGCCTGGTGCGATGCTTTGTTTATGGGGCCAACTGCTTTGAGTTATTTAAGCACGGTTACCGGCGAACAAAAATACCTGGACGTTGCTGCAAAGCTGTGGTGGCAAACAACAGATTATTTATACGATGGTACTGAGCATTTATATTCAAGAGATGGCAGCTACCTGCAAAAGAAAGAAAAGAACGGTGCTAAAGTTTTCTGGAGCCGCGGCAATGGCTGGGTGTTTGCCGGCCTGGCAAGAGTTTTAGAAAACGTACCGGAAAATTATCCCGATAGAAAACGCTTCATCAGTTTGTATAAAAACATGGCTGCAAAAATTGCTTCCCTGCAGCAGCCGGATGGAAGCTGGCATGCGTCATTATTAGATCCGGCCAGTTATCCAATTAAAGAAATGAGCGGTACCGGTTTTTATTGTTATGGATTGATGTGGGGCATTAATAACGGCCTGCTTGATAAAAATGAATACTGGCCCGTGGTGGAAAAAGCATGGAATGTGTTGATCGCATCCGTGCATGAAGATGGTATGCTGGGTTATGTGCAGCCTATTGGTGCAGCACCGGATAAAGTTGATTCAAATAGTACCGAAATTTATGGCGTAGGTTCTTTTTTATTGGCGGGAAGTGAAATGTATAAGTATCTAAAAGCGAAATAAGCAATGATCAGCTACATAAAAAAAAGTACACTGTTGCTGATTGGATTGTTTTGCTGCACAGCAAACCTGTTTGCGCAGTCATTAAAGGCAATCATCATCAAAAGCCCGGATGCTGCCATACAATTTTTGCTAAGTAACGATAATGGAAAACTTACTTACTCCGTTGATTTCAACAAAAAAAAAATCATCGAACCATCAGTTTTAGGTCTTTTAATAAATGGAAAGGCGATTGGTGAAAATACAATAACGGGTAAAGTGCAGCAACATACAACCGAAGAAGTATATGCCTCCCGTGGAGTACACAGCATCGCATCAAACCTATATACCGATGCAAAAATTAATTTCACAGGGGCCGCTGCTTTTACATTGCAGGTAAGGGTTTATAATGATGGGGTTGCTTTCAGGTATATCATCAGCAATAAAGATTCTGCTATTGTTGAAAAAGACAATACCGCATTTACAATACCGGCAGGCACGATTGTATGGAGCCAGCCCAACATTAAATATTACGAAGGCAAATACAGCAAAAAACTGATTGATACGATAAAGGCAGGTGAGTTGATTGGCCCGCCGGTAACTTTTGAATTACCCGGTAATGCAGGCTACGCAGCCATTACAGAAGCTGGCTTAATTGATTTTGCAGGCATGTCGCTTATTGTAAATGCTAACAGAAATTTACAGGCAAACCTTTCGGGTAAAACAAAAAAGTATGGCAATATTGAAACCCCATGGAGAATTATTGAAATTGGTAAAGACTTAAATACTTTGGTTAACTGCGATATCATTGCCAATGTATCTCCAAAATATGATGTCAAATTATTTCCGCAGGGATATAATACCGGGTGGATAAAACCCGGCCGCAGTGTATGGAGCTGGCTTTCCAAAACAAGATCAATCACTTTGGAAAACATGAAACATTTTAGCGACCTGGCCGCACAACTGGGATTTGAATATAACATGGTAGATGAAGGCTGGAGCAACTGGAAGGACAGTGTGAATCACAGAGATCAATGGGACATGATGAAAGAATTAGTTGATTACTCTGCAACCAAAGGCGTAAAGATATGGGTATGGAAAGCCTATCCTGACAGGAAAGGAATCCCCGGAATTAAAGATCCTGAACAACGCAAAGCTTTCTTTCAAAAATGCAAGGATCTTGGTATTGTTGGGATGAAGGTTGATTTTTTTGATAACGAAGCTCAGGAAATAATTCAGTTTTACCAGGCGGCTTTGCATGATGCAGCGCTGTATCATTTAATGATGGATTTTCATGGAGCCAATAAACCAACGGGCGAAAGCAGAACATGGCCCAATGAAATGACAAGAGAGGCGGTAAGAGGAATGGAGAATCGTCCGCCATGGGCACAATCCAATACCATCCTGCCTTTTACCCGTTACCTGGCTGGCCATGCAGATTATACACCCATTCATTTTGGCGACCGCATGGGCGAAGTTAGCTGGGCTCATCATGTTGCCAGCATGATTGTTTTTACTTCGCCATTTTTATGTGTGGGCGCCGATCCGCAAAGTATCCTGGATAATCCCTGCAAAGAAATGATACAAAGTATTCCGCCGGTTTGGGATGAAACGATTGTGTTGCCGCAAAGTAAAATTGGTGAACTGGTTTTGTATGCCAGAAGAAAAGGAACAACCTGGTTTTTGGCTGCGATGAACGGAATAAATAAACCGAAATCTATTAACGTTGATCTTTCTTTTTTAAAAGGCAGTTATACACTTTCATCTGTTAATGATGATAAGGATAAACAGGCAAATGCTTTATTGGAAAATTCAAGTGTAACAGTTAATTCAAATATTACCATCACACTTAATGCAAATGGTGGATATGTTGGCCGGTTTGAAAAGTTAAAGAAGTAAAATATCATCATATTCAACTCAGGACACTTCAGGACGGCTGCAACCTTTTATTAAGTACTTTGTGTACCTAACGAACGTTTGCTATGCCGCTATCATTTTTCTTAAAACGATTGATATTTTTATTCCTGCTTTTTACTTCGGTTGTATTACATGCACAGGTAAAACTTGCCGCAATTTTTTCGGATAATATGGTTTTGCAAAGAGATAAACCCATTTTTATTTGGGGTAAATCCAATGCAGGAAGTTCTGTAACCGTCATGTTTTCCTCTCAACAAAAAACAACAACGGCCGACACAGCCGGTAAATGGCAGGTTGAATTAGAGCCTTTAAAATTATCTGACATACCACAGGATTTAACTGTTAAAGGCCAGACAACCGTTACGCTTCACAACATTTTAATTGGCGATGTATGGCTTTGCTCGGGGCAGTCGAATATGGAATACCCGCTGGACAGTAAATTGAAAAAATATGCCGCTCCAAAAAAAGGAACTAATGTAGCCGAAGAAGAATTGGCAAATAACAACCGCCCTGATGCCATTCGTTATATATATGTAGAGAAAACACTGAACAAAATACCCGAGTTGCCAACAAAGGGCTGGGTAGCCGGCAATGATACGATTGTAAAATACCTTTCTGCCATTGGATATTTTTTTGCAAAAGAAATTTATGCCGAAACAAAAGTTCCGATTGGTATTATTTCATCAAGTTGGGGCGGCTCCAGGATCGAGCCCTGGACGCCGGATTGGGCATATCCAGAATCACCTGTATTTAAAGATTCGGCTTCAAAACCAAATTATAAAATTGACGGCACACATCCCGGACAGTTTTACAAAGGTATGATTGAACCGCTGATACCTTTTGCAGTAAAAGGCGTTTTATGGTACCAGGGCGAAAGCAATTGTATGATTGAAGACCAGGATACTTATAAAGAAAAATTCAGGTTGCTTGTAAGTTCGTGGAGAAATTTATTTAAAGATGAGCAGCTTCCTTTTTACACCGTGCAGATATCTCCATATTTATACACGGCCCGAAAAGATCCCAAAAAACATGAGCCCGAACTGCTGGCAAAATTCTGGGAGGCACAAACCAACTGTTTATCAATAAAAAATACAGGCATGGTGGTAACAACGGACCTGGTGGATAATCTTTCTGATATTCATCCATCTTATAAATGGGTTGTGGGCCATCGTTTGGCGTTGTTAGCATTGGCAAAATCTTATAATAAAAAATCAGTGGTTTATTCCGGGCCTGTTTATCGCTCTGCGAAAAAAAAGAAAAATACTATCGAACTAAAATTTACGAATACAGGCAGCGGTCTGGCAAGCAGCGATGATAAATCGCTTACCTGGTTTGCCATTGCCGGTGAAGATGAAAAATTTGTAACTGCATCTGTGATTATTGAAAGAGATAAATTAATTGTTTCATCTCCCGAAGTAAAAAAACCGAAGTATGTACGTTTTGCATGGACTGAAACGGCGCAACCTAATTTTATAAATAAGGAGGGATTGCCTGCTGTACCTTTTCGTTCCGATCATTTAAAAAATAATTAAAGGATAAAAAAGATGAGAAAAATATTTTTGTTTGTTGCCGTATTTACAGGGGTGCAGTGCATTGCCCAAGTGGCTAAATTAGACTGGGTAAGCAAAGTGGGTGCAAAACAATTTCCTGCCGGTAAAACAATTTTTAAAGTAAATGCTGCAAGCGATACATCAAAAGTAATTACAAAAAAAATTCAGCAAGCTATTGATGATTGTGCTAAAGCTGGCGGCGGTATCGTAACATTTGCGCCGGGTACTTATGTAACCGGTTCTGTATTTTTAAAATCGAATGTGCACCTGCACATTGATAAAAACGTATTAATTCTTGGCTCACAAAGTTTTGATGATTATCCCGAAATACAAACAAGAATTGCCGGTATTGAAACCAGTTGGCCCGCCGCTTTGATAAATATTATTGATGCTAAAAATGCCGCAGTTACCGGTAGCGGGATTGTGAATGCAAGAGGAAAATTTTGCTGGGATAAATATTGGGCCATGCGTAAAGAGTATGATGAAAAGGGCCTGCGCTGGATAGTAGATTATGATGCTAAACGTGTTAGAACATTTCTTGTACAAAACTCATCAGATATTACTTTAAAAGGATTGACATTTAAAAACGCCGGCTTCTGGACGGTTCAGTTATTGTATTCAACCCGGTTAACGGTTGATGGCGTGGTTATAAAAAATAATGAAGATGGCAGTGGCCCAAGCACCGATGGTATTGATGTGGATTCATCAACCTGGGTACTGATAGAAAATTGTGATATTGATTGCAACGATGATAATTTTTGTTTGAAGGCCGGCCGTGATTGGGATGGCCTGCGGGTTAACAAACCAACCGAATATGTTGTGATTAGAAAATGCATTGCCCGCCGCGGAGCCGGATTGATAACACTGGGCAGCGAAACATCGGGCTGCATCAGAAATATTCTGGCAACCGATTTGGTAGCCCGGCATACCGACAATGGCCTGCGTATAAAATCTGCCACCATCAGGGGCGGCACCATTGAAAATATTTATTTTCAGAATTCAATACTCGATTCCACAAAAAATATTTTCCAGTTTAATT
>JANNYY010000671.1:0-11477 GCA_031410355.1 Chitinophagaceae bacterium
AACAGTTTCGTTCTCAAAATTCTTCATTACAATAAATGCATCGGCACCAGGCATGATTTTGTAAGATTTACTCCTGATGTCATAATAATGTCGTTTACCATTTTCTACTTTGTAAAAAGAGCTGGCACCACTGGCCAGCATTTCATCAACCCATGCAGCTACTTTATATCCTGCAGCTTTCATGGCCTCTGTTGTTTTTGCAACACCCAAAACATCCCAGCTTTCAAAAGCGCCGATCTCCCATCCAAAGCCAGCCATCATACCATCATCAACCCGGTACAGTTCATCACTTATTTCGGGAATGCGGTGAGAGATATAAGAGAACAGGTTGTAATGAAAGAGGCGATAAAATTCACCGGCTTTATCTGTGCCTGCACATAAAGCTTTTATTCTTGTTTTTAAATCTTCAATGGGTTTTGCCGTTTCTAAAGTTGCAAATTTTGGTTTTTGTCTTGCGCCATATTCCATGGTCTTCAAGTTCAGTGTAAGAATTTCTTTTTCGCCTGTTGCGGATTTAGTCTTCTTAAAAAATCCCTGGCCGGTCTTATCTCCCAACCAGTTATTCTCCACCATTTTATTTAACCAGGCAGGAATTATAAACTGCTCTTTTGCTTCATCATCCGGGCAATTATCATACACACCTTTTGCTACTTTAACCAGCGTATCAATACCAACAACATCTGCCGTGCGAAATGTGGCCGATTTGGGCCGGCCAACAACCGGGCCGGTAAGTGTATCAATTTCATCAACAGATAAGCCAAGCTTTTCCATGGCATTCATAATGGCCATCATACCAAAAACGCCAACACGGTTGGCTATAAAAGCAGGCGTATCTTTACATAATACCGTTGTTTTACCTAAGGTAACATCGCCATAGTGCATCAGGAAATCTACAATTTCAGGATCAGTATCCGGCGTAGGAATAATTTCGAGCAAACGTAAATACCTTGGTGGATTAAAAAAATGTGTTCCACAGAAATGCTTTTTAAAATCATCGCTTCGGCCTTCTGTCATCATGTGTATGGGAATGCCGGAAGTGTTAGAAGTAATTAATGTACCCGGCTTACGGTATTTTTCAACATCCGTAAAAACGAGTTGTTTAATATCCAGCCTTTCCACCACCACTTCAATTACCCAATCGCAATCAGCAATATCTTTCATTTTATCGGTAAAGTTGCCGGTGGTAATTCTTTTCACTACATCCTTTGTATAAACCGGTGATGGGTTGCTCTTAATGGCTGCAGCTAATGCATCATTTACTATTTTGTTTTTTTCAGCCAGCTTAGCATCGGGTGGTAAATCCTTTGGCATGATGTCTAATAATAACACCTGCAATCCTACCCCTGCAAAATGACAGGCAATGCGGCTGCCCATTACGCCACTTCCTAAAACTGCTACCTTTTTTATTATTCTTTTTGACATGATTTAAATTAGTTAGTTAAACAACTATTTGCAAAATCGAAATTAACACATTCTTATTTAAGGTGAAAATAAAAACCCAAACGAAATACAGTAAGGGATAAAGAATGAGATAAACTGCTTTGTAAGTACTTATTTTTTCATATAAACAATGGCTTTGGGATTGACCCCAATGAAGCTTTTATAATCCTTGGAAATAAAACCAATTAAAAAACCGGCTCCCTGCAGAACCGGTTTAAAGCTTTTTTAATTAAACGCTTAATTTTCAAAAAACTCCATTAGTTTATTATTTATGTAGCCCCATTTACCTGATTGTGTTTTCACCCTTACATACTGCCCGCCCTTTAATGGTTTTACTTCAGTGTATGTGGGTTCCAAAATATTATTGTTCGAAAATATAAATCCCTTCATGTCCTGTTCTCCTGTTGTAATAAAACCAGGCCCGGCAGCGTCATACATAATATCTGCATACACCGGTTCAGTAATATTTTTATACTTTGTATCTCTTAAACCTGCTTTACCATCTTTGGTAAAAATAAAATAACTATTTCCGTCTGACGAATGTATATATTTCACTTTACTGTTCTCAAGTGCTATATACGGAGACCCGTTTCCAAAAAGAATACCCTGCATCCCTCCTTTTTCTGCCTTTAAATACACCATGGCGCCAATAAATATTTTTTCGATATTGGTATATTCAAAAGGCACTATCACTTCAAATTTGTTGTTAAATACCCCATAGTTATTATTCCTGGTAGCAATGTAATAACTCTCTTCGGCCCCCGGCATTTTATAATCAGCTATTATCTTATCAAAAAGGTCGCTTTTTTGAATAGTGCTGTAATTTGATACTACGGTTTCTGTAGTTTGCTTATTTAAATCGGGTGCGCTGCTTTCATTGATAGCAGGGCATTTTAATTTTTGTCCTTTGGTATCAATACATATCTCGTAGCCGTCTGGTGCAGGAGAAGCTCCAGCAAACAATACTGTTTTTTGTGGGGTAATGGAGCCATCGCCGGGTTTTGTATTACCAGATGCATCCATATAACCAAAACGAAACGCCTTGGCTGTATAAAATTTGAAAGGTATAACTACTTTGCCGGCTTTATTAATGTAACCGTAAAGATTTCCTTTTTTAACGCTGGCAAAACCTTCGTAAAAAAAATCAGCTTCATTATATTGCGGAGTTATTACAATTGTTTTATCAGGACTTGCATAACCCCATAAATCCCCTTTACGGTATGGGATTAAAAATAAATCGGCATCCTGTGCAAATACGGGTATTGTAAATGCAAGAAATAAGATGAGTAATAATTTTTTGCTTATCATAATTTTAGTTTTTATTTTCTAACAATAATCAAAAATGAGTCCAAACAGGTAAAAGTTACAAAAGTATAGTGTAAGTCCAATAGCGCTGATACTATAAAAATTAAAAATTTTATATCCTCAGCCAGACTTTTTCTACTATCAATTTACCACACTTCCTGCATCAATAACAGTATCAGGATTCACAAAATACAATTTACCTGCTTTATCTTCTGCCATCAGTATCATTCCCTGGCTTTCTATACCACGCATTTTACGGGGCGCTAAATTAGCCACTACTACCACCTGCTTGCCAATAATATCTGCGGCATTAAAGTGTAATGCTATGCCACTTACAATGGTTCTTTTTTCAAAACCAAGATCAACCTCTAATTTTAAGAGTTTATCTGCTTTTTCAACTTTTTCGGCTGCAGTAATAGTGCCTGTTCTTAAATCAATTTTTGCAAAGTCATCGAAAACAATTTCAGACTTAGCCCCCCCACCCCCCAGGGGGGGATTTTCAGTCCCTGCTATTGCCGGGCTCTTTTCATTATTTTCCATTGCCAGTTTTTTTGTTTTTAATTTCTCAACCTGTTCTTTCACTTCTTCGTCCTCAATTTTACGAAACAATAATTGAGGAGGCCGTAAAGAATAACCTACACTTACTAATTTTGATTTACCCGCATTTTCCCAATCAAGCATTTTATCCACTACCTTCATCATGTAACAAATCTTTTTTGAAGCAAATGGTAAAAATGGATTAATGAATACCGCCAGGTTTGCAGTTAACTGTAAACAAATGTGTAAACAATTGTCTATTAATTTTTGATTCCCAGGATTTGTGTCCAGGCTTTTCGCAACAATCCAGGGCTGTTTATCCTGCATGTATTTATTTCCCTTTCTTGACAAATCAATTACTTCATATAAGGCATCCCTGAACTTATAGCCTTCAATTAAATTTTCGATGTTTGTTTTTGTTTGTTGAATGTCTTCAAACATTTTTTTATCTGCATCATCCAAAATATCTACATGCAAAGGCGGCACTTTTCCTTTGCATAATTTATGCATAAGCACCATTGCCCTGTTTACAAAATTGCCAAAAATGGCCACCAGCTCACTGTTCACTGCATCCTGGAAACCCTTCCAGGTGAATTCACTATCTTTTGTTTCGGGTGCAATTTGTGTTAAATAATACCGCAGGGCATCTACCATCTGCTCACCACCATTATCTTTCTTTACAAAATCGTTAATGTAATCATCCATTTCAATGCTCCATCCACGGCTGGTGCTCATCTTATCTCCTTCCAGGTT
Source organism: Chitinophagaceae bacterium (assembly GCA_031410355.1). Taxonomy (GTDB): domain Bacteria; phylum Bacteroidota; class Bacteroidia; order Chitinophagales; family Chitinophagaceae; genus Ferruginibacter. The sequence continues at coordinate 4,036 of JANNYY010000671.1, forward strand.
CATGAATTCATTGCTGGGTACATTATCGGGTAAAATATTTCCATGCAGCTTTAGCATCACCGGAAATATAATGGCATGAAAAACAATATTATCCTTGCCAATAAAATGAACAAGTTTTGTGTCGGAAGAATACCAATAGGGTTTCCAATCTTTATTATTATCAATTGCCCATTGTTTGGTTGCGCTGATATAACCGATGGGAGCATCAAACCAAACATATAATACTTTACCTTGCCCACCTACAATATCCGTGGGGAGAGGAACTCCCCAATCTAAATCTCTTGTAACTGCTCTCGGCTGTAAACCTAAGTCCATCCAGCTTTTGCATTGCCCCAAAACATTTGCTTTCCAATCATCTTTATGTTCAGTTAAAATCCATTCTCTTAAAAATGCTTCATGTTTATCTAAAGGTAAAAACCAATGTGTAGTCAATTTTTTTGTTGGAGGATTTCCGCTTAACGTACTGCGTGGGTTTATCAACTGATCGGGACTTAAAGACGTTCCGCATTTTTCGCACTGGTCGCCATAAGCATTTTCGTTGCCGCAAACGGGGCAGGTGCCAATGATATAGCGGTCGGCTAAAAAGGTTTTTGCCTCTTCGTCATAAAACTGTTCGGTTTCTTTTTGTTGCAGATCGCCTTTGTTGTTTAATGCAGTAAAAAACTCCTGGGCAGTTTCATGATGCAGCGGAGAAGAAGTACGATGATAAATATCGAAGGAAATACCAAGATCGGCCATATTGCTTTTAAGCATGGCGTGGTATTTATCCACAATTTCCCGGGGCGTAGTTTTTTCCTTCATAGCCTGTATGGTAATTGCAGCACCATGTTCATCGCTGCCGCTAACATATACCACATCTTCTTTTTTTGCACGCAGGTATCTTACATAAATATCGGCGGGTAAATATGCCCCGGCCAGGTGGCCTATATGCTTGGGTCCATTGGCATAAGGCAGTGCCGATGTAATTAAATATCGTTTGGGTTGTTTCATTGGGTGCAAAAATACCTAATCAGCGGCCAATACCGAAATTTGAGTAAATTCAATGTATGAAACGCAAATATTTTCTTTCTTCTATAATTCCATTAGCGGCAACATTAACCGCAGTTGCTAAAGGCAAAATCAATATTGACCCCGATACACCGGTTACCACCCCGCCGTATTTAAAACCGGGTGATGCTGTTGGCATTTGCTGCCCTGCAGGGTTTATTACTGCGGAAGAAATTAAACCGGCATTACTTAAATTAAACGAATGGGGTTTTAACAGCCGGGTTGGCGAAACCATCGGTAAAAAAGATTTTACTTTTGGCGGTACCGATGATGAAAGATTAAAAGACCTGCAGCAGATGCTGGATGATAAAGCAATTAAAGCCATACTATTTGCCAGGGGCGGCTATGGGGGCGTAAGAATTATTGACAGGCTGGATTTTAAAAAATTTAAACGGGATCCAAAGTGGATCATCGGTTTCAGCGATGCCACCGTTTTTCATTCGCACCTAAATGAAAACTACCGCATAGCATCCATTCATTCAAAAATGTGCAACAGTTTTCCGGCAGACTGGAACAATGCCGAACCTGCACAAAAAGAAACCATTGAAGCGATATATAAATGTTTAAGGGGAGAAAAAATGAAATATCTTTTTGCCCCCAACGAAAAAAATAAAACCGGCCTGGCAGTGGGCGAGTTAATTGGCGGCAATCTAAAAACCCTGGAATCGCTGGCCGGAAGCGCATCTGATATACATACAAAAGATAAAATCTTATTTGTAGAAGATACCGGCGAATATTTATACAGTATTGACCGCATGTTCTGGAATTTAAAACGCAGTGGCAAATTAGATAAACTTAAAGGGCTTATTATTGGCGGTTTTAAAATTAAGCCCGATGATGCCGGTGAGGCATTTGGAAAAACCCTGGAAGAAATTGTGCTGGAAAAAGTAAGTGAATATAAATACCCTGTTTGTTTTGATTTTCCGGTGGGACACCAGAAAAATAATTTCGCCTTAAAATGCGGTATAACACATACATTGGGCGTACATCTAAATGAATGCAGGCTTTCGGAAGCTTAAATATTTTGTATATTTGGTAAAATTTAGAATTGTATGGCAACTGAATTAAGTGAAAAAGATTTTATAACAATAAAGGTTTCAAAAAAGATAGGAATCGCAGGTATTAACAGGGTTAAAGCATTTGTAAAATCTTTAGAAGCTGACAATGTTAAACCCAAAAAATTGAACCAGAAAATAATCAATGAACTTTCCAGAGAAATAAGTAAAGCAGCCTGGGAAAAATTGAAACAGAAAAGAGGTTTTACCTTTAAATGACCATCATTGTAGATACGAATATTATTATCAGTGCCTCTTTAAATGCAAGGAGCGAACTTTTTCAAATCCTCACAAACACCTATACCGATCTCGATTTTGCTAGTCCTGACTTTGCCCTTAAAGAGATTGTGAAACATCAAACAGAAATTTGTCAAAAATTAAAAAGAAGCCTTTTACTTTTTCAGAATAATTTATCCGTACTGCTAAATCATTTAATTATTCTTCCTGATGAATATCTATCAGAAATAAATATGCAGGAAGCTGAAACACTGACTGCCAGCATTGATATTGATGATACCATTTTTGTAGCATTTGCTATGGCATTAGATTCTCTTTTATGGACAGGAGACCTGAAACTGCGAAAGGCATTACGCCGTAAAGGATTTACGAATGTAATTTTAACGAAAGAACTAAAACAAATACTAAAAGGATTATGATAAAAATTCCTCCTTATTTAAAAAAAGGCGATACCATTGGCATAACCTGCCCGGCCGGTTATATGGCTGCAGAAAAAGCACAAGCCTGTATAAAAACTTTGCAAAGCTGGGGCTTTGGAGTAATGGTGGGTAAAACGCTGGGCAGCAAATCAAAAAATTATTTTAGTGGCACCGATGAAGAAAGAATGAATGAAATGCAGGCCATGCTGGATGATGAAAATATTAATGCTATCCTTTGTGGCCGCGGTGGTTATGGCGTGGGCCGTATTTTTGACGGGCTTGATTTTACAAAATTTAAAAAGAAACCAAAATGGATCATCGGTTTCAGCGATGTTACCATATTACATGCGCACCTGTACACAAAAATAAAAGTAGCTTCACTTCATGCACCCATGGCATCGGCATTTATTGAGGGGGAAAATGAATTTATTCAATCACTGCATAAAGCTATTATTGGTAAAAAAGCCAGGTACAGTTGTGCTCCACATCCATTTAATAAAACAGGTACAGTTACTGCCCAACTGGTTGGTGGCAACCTTTCTTTATTAACGCATATAATAGGCACCCCATCAAATATCAGCACAAAAAACAAAATACTTTTTATTGAAGATATTGGCGAACAGATCTATCACATTGACCGCATGCTTTACCAGTTAAAACGGAGTGGAAAGTTAGAAAACCTGGCCGGCCTTATTGTTGGCGGATTTACCGATATGGAAGATACGGAACGCCCCTTTGGAAAAAAACTGCATGAGATAATCAGGGATATTGTTGCGGCATATAATTTCCCGGTTTGTTTTAATTTTCCTGTAAGCCACAGTAAAGAAAATTATGCGTTAAAGATTGGTGTGCCATACAGGTTAAAAATAAGCAAAACAAAAACGCAGTTAACGGAGGTTTAATAAACTATCCAGCTTTTGTTTATACAAATTAAAACCAGCGAGGTTATTATGTGCCCCTTTTTCAACCGTTACAAATTCATCAGTTGTTTTTAAAATTTTCTTAAGCCTTGCTGCATTGCGGTAAGGTATCACGCCATCATCAGTGCCATGAAAAATGGTTATTGGATAATGTACATCCTGCAAAAACTGGTACAACGGTATTTTATAATTACTCATTTTACTGGTGGGATAAATGGGTGCATAACAACTGAACAGCGATGGAATACTGTAATAAGGCGTTTCTAATATCAACCTTTGATTTTGTGTTTCTGCCGCAACATAAGCCGCAATGCCAGTACCCAATGATTTTCCATAAAGAATGATGCTGTCCTTTCCATATTTGGCTGCTGCCATTTTTTGCACCTGTAATCCCTGTTCATACATTTTTTTTTCCGTGCGGGTGCCCGTACTTTTTCCAAAGCCCGGATAATCGGGCATCCATACCTCGTAACCATGTTTGGTAAAACTGCCGGCAAATTTTGCATAGCGTTCAATATTATCTCTGTTGCCATGAAAATAAACCACGACACCCCTTCTTACTGAATCGTCCGGAAAAAATTTTATCATGTTAAGCGTATCAGTATCATTAAACGGAATATTAATTTCTTCAAAAGCTGTTTTAAAACTGTACACATAAGCATTGGATAATTTTTGGGGATGAAACAAAAAACGCTCCTGCAGGTAAAATAATGCAATGCCAATAAGGCTGTACAACAGAATAAGTATTTTTAGCCAGCGGAAAATTATTTTTCTTTTCATAAAGAGCGCAAGTTAGGTGTTTTGGGTTTTGGGTTGATGACACAGCCATTCAGCGAAATAATAAGGACTAAATTTGAAGAGGCTTAAAATAACATTTCTGTGCTTCAGTGCTTCAGTGGCAAATAATTTGTTGCGAAGCGGCAACGATATTCTTCAGGGTGCTAAAATATCCCTCAAAAAATTATGATACTCCGGAAAAGATGGGAGGTTATTATGCCCGCCGCCGGGAATACGGATAAGTGTTATTTTCCTTGGATTAAGCGCCTGTAATTTTTCTGCATTGCTGATGGGCAGCAACCAGTCCTTTGTTCCATGAAGAATATAGGTATGGCAATTTACTTTAGTGATCCATTTATCGGTACGCATGTGAAAACGCAATACCAGCCTTACAGGCAGTATGGGTAAAAATCTTTCCACTGCTTTTTTGAAACTGTAATACGGTGCATCTAAAATTAAATACCGGGGTTTGTTATCGCTGGCCACTTTGGTTGCAAAGCCGCTGCCCATACTGCGTCCGTAAACTATGATATGGTTCTCATTGTATTTGGCTGCCAGGGTTTCGTAAACAAATTGCATATCGCTCAGCATATCTTTCTCATTTCTTTTGCCGGTGCTTTTGCCAAAGCCACGGTAATCAACCAGCACCACATCATATTTATAGCGGTAAAAATCTACCGCGTATTTGCTCCAGCCTTTAATACTGCGGCTGTTACCATGAAAATACAGAACAAGGCCCAACGGCTCACTAACTGTAAAGTGCAGGCCGTTGATGCGTACCCCCGGTTCCACATCAAAAAACAGTTCCTCAAAAGGAACATCATATTTATAAATAAAATCCTGTTTTAATTTCTCGGGTTTAAAAATAAATTTTTCCTGGATAAAATATACAATAACCGAAAGCACTGCAATGCCAATTATTATATATAGAGCGATTTGAAGCAAAGAAATCAGTTTTGGGTTTTGTGTTTTGGGTTTTGAGTTATTAGCACCCTGTTAAATTAAGCATTCTGCAACAAACCCAAAACACCAACCAAAAACACATATACCTAAACACCAAACTGCTTTTTCCACGCTTCTGTGCCGCCAATCAGGTTAATTAAATTTGTAAAGGGAAATTTTTCCTGCAGCCGCTGTATGGCTACCTGGCTGCGTATGCCTTTGCGGCAGTAGATGATGACGGGTTTGTCTTTGGCAATTGAATCAATATGTTTGGCAATTTCATTCAGCGGAATTAACTGGCCGCTGATGTTGAATTCTTCGTGTTCGTAAGGCTCACGAACATCTATTAATTGAAAATCTTCAGCATTATCAATTTTTTCTTTGAGTGCTATGGCGGTTATTGAATTCATGGCCCCGTCAATCCCCCAAGGGAACTTTGAACAGTTTAATAATTTAAGAAATTTTCAATATTCAGTCAGTGGCACCTAATAAAAAAATAAATACTTTTTAAATAGCATACTTCAAACTTCGCCCTTGGGGGATCGAGGGGCTATTCCTCATCAGTATAAATCCTCGTAAGTTTAAGTTTACTTACCGGTGCAATTATTAAAGGAAATTTTTCTACCTGCACCGTATTCTGCTCCAGTCCAAAACCTTTTTCTTCGCTAAGCGAAATTTCTTTTACCCAAAAATAAAGTTTCATGATCAACCTTTCAAAAAACGGCAGTTCATTATCCTGGCTCAAAAATTTTTCCATCACAATAAATTTAAAATCGCCCACCATATTATTACGCTGCTGGCTTTCGTAGCGGCTGGTAACATTCACTTCGCGGTTGGCTACCAGGTCTTCCACCACTTTTTTAAACATCAGGTTAATACGAGGCGCCATCCTGAAACCCAGCCTGAACTCAACCCTGATGATATCATTAGGAATAATATGCTCAACCGAGTAGTCGGAGGTATAAGGATCATCCATGGTATCTACATGTACAAACCAAAAAATATCGGCACGTTTTGGTTTACCGCTGAGTATAGAATAAATAATTTTATGCTCTATCTCTTTGGGATTATTGGCGCTGGTTAAATATACCAGATGCGTAGCATATTTGGGTACCGATGAATCGTTGCTGAGTTCTTCCAGTTTAGGTATATATTCTTCAAGGCGCACAAATTCCACGTAGCGGTTTTTAATTTTACGGGCCCTGTACCATACATACATTACCGCAAACAATGCGCCACCCACTAATAAAGTAACATAGCCCCCATGCGGAAATTTATCGAGGTTGGCAATTAAAAAACTCAGTTCAATAGTTAAAAATACGCCCAGGAAAAGATAGATCAAATACGGTTTTACCCTGTGCAACACCATAAAATTAGCCACCAGTATGGTTGTTGCCAGCATACACAAAGTAATGGCCAAACCATAAGCGGCACCCATGGCACTGGAGGTTTTAAAATATAATACAATACCCACACAACCCGCAAATAAAAGCATATTTATACCAGGCACAAATAACTGGCCCCTTGCTTCGGTAGGATAATTGATCTTCATTTTTGGCCAAAGGTTAAGCCTTATTGCTTCGCTTATTAAAGTAAACGAACCGCTTATTAATGCCTGGCTTGCAATAATAGCTGCGGCGGTTGCTATAATAATACCCGGTATCAAAAACCACTCGGGCATTACCGCATAAAAGGTTTTCCCGGTAAAAATTTTGCCGGCTTGATTCTGCAGCAACCATGCAGCCTGGCCCACATAAGTTATCAGCAAACATGATTTTACAAATATCCACGACCTGCGTATATTTCCGCGGCCACAATGACCAAGATCGCTGTAGAGCGCCTCAGCGCCCGTTGTGCAAAGAAACACCGCACCCAGCAGCCAAAAGCCTCCCGGATACTCCCTCAAAAATTTAATAGCTTCATACGGATTAAGGGCTTTAAAAACACTCAGGTCATCTGCAATATGCGATATACCCAAAATAGCCAGCATACTAAACCAGGCCAGCATAATGGGGCCAAACATTTTACCAATACTTAAAGTACCA
>JANNYY010000672.1:0-2372 GCA_031410355.1 Chitinophagaceae bacterium
CGAAGGAAAAATACCAGAGGATAACCGCGTGGCCCTTACCCCCGCACATTGCAAATGGCTGCATAAAAATTTTGGTGATATAAAAGTAGTGGCGCAACGGTCTGCCAGCCGCTGCTATACAGATGTGGAATACGAAAGAGCGGGCGTGGAAGTTACCGAAGATATCAGCGGATGTAATTTATTACTCGGCATTAAAGAAGTGCCTGTAGAAATGTTGCTGGAAGGGAAAACCTACATGTTTTTTTCGCACACAAAAAAAATGCAACCCGCCAATCAAAAACTATTTAAAGCGATAGTAGATAAAAAAATAACGCTGATTGATTATGAATGCCTGGAGCATGACGATGGCACCCGTATTATCGGCTTTGGATTTTTTGCAGGTATTGTGGGCGCCCATAATGCCATGATGGCTTATGGTAACCGAACCGGTGCTTATAAACTGGCAAGGGTAGGTTCGGTAAACAGTTTTCAAAAATTGATACATACCTATTTTGGATTAAAACTGCCCAATATTAAAATTGCTGTAGCCGGTACCGGCCGTGTGGCACATGGTGTTTTAGAGATCATGAATTTGCTGGGCATACATGAAGTGGAGCCTGAAGAATACCTGGAAACCGAATTTACCTATCCCGTTTATGTACATTTAAAAGGAGCCAGCCTGTATGCTCATAAAGAAACCGGAAAATACAATCGCAACGATTTTCATGCTGATCCGCAAAATTACAATTGCAGGTTTACGGAGTATATTTCCAATACCGATATGCTGATCAATGGTATTTACTGGGAAAAAAATATTCCACGACTTTTTGAAATGGATGATCTTAAAAAAGAAAATTTCAGGATACAAACTATTGGAGATATTACGGATGACCTGTACGGTTCTATTCCCTGTAATCTTGGTGATGGTACCATTGCCGACCCTGTTTATGGTGTAGATAAAACCAGCTTCAAAAAAACAGCTCCTTATTTGCCAAACTCGGTTGATATAATGGCTGTGGGCAATTTACCCAATGAACTTGCCCGGGATGCCAGCCGTTATTTTGGCGAGCAGTTGATAAAATATGTACTGGATGATATTCGCATGGGCGGCAGTAAATTGATAAGCCGTGCAACCATGGTAGATGCCGGTAACCTGAATGAGCCTTATCTCTATATGAAAGAATATGCAGGATTATAGTTAAAGAAAAAGATAGTAATCTTTTAATGCTTCAGAAAATTCAGGCGTATAATTATGTTCCAGGTTTTTAATGATGATCTCGCTGCGATGGGGTTCTTTTTCTTCCCGGTTAAAAACTAATATACCCCTGAAAAATTTATGTTTGATGGTTTGTCTTATAAGAATTTGCCGGGAAAGATGAAAACCGGTATTTATTGCTTCTTCTATAAAGTAGGTTACCCGGTGATAAGGCAGCAGCACAGCAAAAAACCCGTCAGGTGTGAGATGTGTATCCACAAAATTTAAGAGTTGCAATAAAGTGAGTGTGGTATCATGCTTCGCATTGTTTTTAGCTTCATCCGGCGATTGCAGATCATCTTCAAAAAAAGGAGGATTGGAAATAATATATTCGTATTGTTTGCCGGGATTGAATGTTAAAATGTCTTCATTAAAAACTTGTATCCTGTCTGCCCATGGCGAAGCTTGAATGTTTTGCTTTGCCTGTTCTGCAGCATCCCTATTTATTTCAACAGCATCAATTTTAGCGGTACTGTTCTTTTGGGCAAACATCAGTGATAATAATCCTGTACCCGTGCCAATATCCAGGCAGTATAAAGTTTTGGCAATGTTGCCAACATGCTGCGAATTTACTGCAGGCATCCGGGCTGCGATCGCTCCAAATAAACAGGCATCAGTACACACTTTCATGGCACATTTATCCTGGTGAATGGTGAATTGCTTGAATTGGAAATAATTATTAGGCATTGATTACATGAATTAATGCGAATTACACGAATTACACGAATTAGTTGTATTTAATTCGCTTTAATTAGTGTAATTCGTGCTCACCATTCCGCTCTTGCCGAAGGGCTAATACTAAGCTCCGTAAAATCTTTTTCTAAATATTTATAATACCCGGTTATTGCGATCATGGCGGCATTATCGGTACAGTATTCAAATGCCGGGATGAACGTGTTCCAGTTTTCTTTTTCTCCCATGGCAGTAAAAGCTTTACGTAACCCGCTGTTTGCACTAACGCCGCCGGCAAGGCAAATATCTTTAATACCTGTTTCTGCCGCAGCTTTTTTTAATTTGTTTAGTAAGATGCTTACGATCCTGTCCTGCACCGAGGCACAGATATCATCCATGTTCTCTTCAATAAATTTTTGCCGTGTTGGTTCATCAGCCAAAAATTCTTCTTTAAATAAATTACTGG
>JANNYY010000673.1:0-9028 GCA_031410355.1 Chitinophagaceae bacterium
TCCATCACCATTAAATACAGCAGGCCCGATGTAAATAAACGGGAGGGAAAAATATGGGGAGATGGAAACGTGGTTACTTATGGTTTTAGTACGCAAAATTTTATCACCAATAAAAATACCTCGCCATGGCGTGCCGGTGCAAATGAGTGTACAACCATTACTTTTGAGCATGATGTTAAAATTGAAGGCCAGCCCATTAAAGCAGGAACTTATGGTTTGTTTATGGCCATGGGTGCCGATAATGTAACCATCATCTTCTCTAACCAGAGTGATGCCTGGGGAAGTTTTTATTACGATGAAAAATATGATGCATTGCGGGTGAATGTAAAACCAGTTGCACTGGATAAAAGTGTAGAGTATTTAAAGTATGAATTTATTGAGCACAAGGAAAAGTATTGCGTAATTGCTATGCAATGGGAAAAGATATCGGTTCCGTTTAAAATAGATGTTGATGTTGATAATATTGTACTGGCAAGGTTACGGGAAGAGCTTACCAGCCGTAAAGGTTTTACACCGGCTCTTATTTTAACAGCAGTACAATATTGTTTTAATAAAAATCTTAATTTAGAAGAAGCGTTGGACTGGAGTAAAAGGGCCATTGTGGGGCAAGGCGGACAAAAAACCTACATCACCTTAAGGAACCTGGCGACAGCTTACGAAAAACTGAACAGAATACCTGAAGCAGATTCAACCATGACCGAAGCCTTAACGATTGCTACAGCCAATCAGTACACGGCTTATGGCAAAATACTCATCACACAAAAAAGGGTGGATAAAGCCATGGAAGTATTTACAGCTTCGCAAAAAAGATATGGTGATGTATTCGGGGTAAATAACGGACTTATGAGTGGTTATTCTGCCAAAGGCGATTTTAAAAAAGCAATTATGTATGCAGAAAAAGCTTTGGCACAGGCAAACGGTGATGCAGCAAAAAAACAAATAGGAGGCAATATTACGAAACTGAAAGAAGGCAAAGACATTAATTAATAAAAATAAAAAACATGCAAAACGCAATTAGCTGGTTTGAAATACCAACCACCGATATTAACCGGGCACAAAAATTTTATGAAGCTATTTTTGGTATCAGCATGATGCCAATGGATTTGCCAAATATTAAAATGCGGATGTTTCCTTTAGACGACATGATGACACAGGTAGGCGGCGCTTTGGTTGACAGTGGCGGGTTTCATAAACCGTCGGAAACTGATGGGCCATTAATTTATTTAAATGCAAATCCCGATGTGCAAAACGTTTTGGATAAAGTGGAAGCTGCAGGAGGAAAAATTATGGTACCCAAAACGGAGATAAGCCCCGAGTATGGTTTTATGGGTGTTTTTACTGATACTGAAGGTAACCGCATTGGCCTGCATAGTGTGCCACAATAAAATTATTTTTATACATGGCATATAATGAAAAATTTGCAGAGCGGGTAAGAGCAATGATCGCTGAAACAGAAACCCACGTAACAGAAAAGAAAATGTTTGGCGGTTTATGCTTTATGGTAAACGATAAGATGTGTTTAGGAGTTGAAAAGGAGAGGCTGATGCTAAGGCTTAACCCCGCCCAGTTTGATGAAATAATGGAAAAGGAGGGCTGCAGGCCAATGGACTTTACCGGTAAAGTAATGAAGGGATTTGTGTTCGTAGAGATAAATGTGCTTAACACGAAGAAGAAACTGGAGTATTGGATAAACCTTGCACTTGAATATAATAAAGTGGCCCGGGCGTCAAAAAAGAAACTTGTAAAAAAACAAAAGCGATAAGTTATGCAACAACTTGAAATTAAAGCAGCCCTGCAAATTTTAAAACCTGCCGCCGAAGTATTTGAAAACATGGTTGACCCGGATAAAATGAAAAATTATTTTATAAGCCAAAGCAATGGTTATATGAAAGATGGAGAAACCTTAATTTGGAAATTTCCTGAAATGGATATGGAGTTTAAAGTAACAACCCATAAAATTGAAAAAGACAAATACATTTCATTTTATTGGGATGGCGCAATGGATGGCGAACAGACTTTTGTAGAGATGAACCTGCAGCCAGTAGCCGCTGATATTACATTTGTTACAATAACCGAAAAAAGTAAACCTAATAACGATGCCGGTATTAAATGGCTAAAGAGCAATACAGAAGGCTGGGCAAATTTTTTGGCCTGCTTAAAAGCCTGGATGGAATACGGAGTACATTTACGGAAAGGCGCTTTTAATGCATCGCAATTACCCGCATAAAAAATACCCATGCAATACAGTTTAGAAAGATCGTATGAAATTCTGGAAAGAACCCCGGCTGTGCTGTGTGCATTGCTGGCAGGCTTGCATAATGACTGGATCATGAATAACGAAGGCGCTGAAACATTTTCGCCTTATGATGTTATTGGCCATTTAATACACGGCGAAAAAACAGACTGGCCGGTAAGAGCAAAAATGATACTTGAGTTTGGCAATACAAAAACCTTTGAGCGCTGGAACCGTGTTGCCATGTATGAAGAAAGCCAGGGAAAAACATTGCAGCAGTTGCTGGATGAATTTGCTTCTGTAAGAAAAGGAAATATGACCTGGTTCCGGTCATTACATCTTACAGAAACAGATTTTGATAAAAAAGGAATGCACCCTGTTTTGGGTGATGTTACTTTAAGAAATTTATTGGCCACCTGGGTTGCGCATGACCTTACACATATTGCACAAATAACCAGGGTAATGGCAAAACAGTATAAAGAAGAAATGGGGCCATGGCCGGAATTTTTCAGGATTTTGAATTTCTAAACTTTTTTTCCATGCAATCACAAGCAGCAACAGTTGAGCAGTATTTATCCGAACTTCCTACTGACAGGCAGGAGCCAATGACCAAACTCCGTAAAGTAGTTTTAAAAAATTTACCAAAGGGGTTTAAAGAAGGAATGGGTTATGGCAATATGGGATATTTTGTACCGCATTCTATTTACCCGGCAGGCTATCATTGTAACCCCAAAGACCCATTGCCTTTTGCGGGCATAGCTTCGCAAAAAAACAGCATTAACTTTTATCACATGGGTATTTATGCCGATCCCAAACTGCTTACGTGGTTTACTGATGAATATGCAAAAACCGGTGTGGGAAAATTAGACATGGGCAAAAGTTGCATCCGCTTCAAAAAACCAGAAAATATTCCTTATAAATTAATTGGCGAACTATGCGCCAAAATAACTGTGGAGATGTGGATTGATATGTATGAGAAAAACCTGTATGTGGGTAAGCCTGGCACAAAACAAAAAATTATTTAAACAGATCATCAATCTCTTTCTTATACTTTCTGCCCACCGGTATTTCAAATCCATTAAATTCAATTTTACTGGCTGCATAAAATTTCACTTTTTCCTTTGCAATGATAAAAGACTTGTGTACCCTCATAAAATCACCCTTACCCATTAAAGCTTCCATTTCTTTCATGGTGCTTCGCACAACATACTTTTCTTCGCCACAATAAATGATCGCATAATCTTTCATGGCTTGTATATGTGTAACTTCTTTTTTAAGAACAGGCTTACGGCGGCCACCTGTTTTTATTAACAAACTTTCTTTGGTTCTGTCACTAAGCTCTATACCAGATTTAAGTTTATAAAGTTCAATAAAATCAACTGCTCTTTTTATTGAAATTTGAAACCGTTCATAGCGTATGGGTTTAACCAGGTAATCCATTACGCCCAGTTCAAAACCTTCAAATGAATAATTTATATAAGCTGTTGTAAATATCGTTACCGGTTTTTGCTGTAATGATTTAAGTAAGGTAATACCCGATTCTTCCGGCATTTCAATATCAAGAAATAGAATATCGGCAGTATCAGCAGATAAAAATTCTTTTGCTTCTGCAGCGGAATACGCCTGTTTAACTATCCTTAATATACCAGTTCGGTGTATGTACTCAATCAGTACTTTGTGCGCCAGTGGTTCATCATCTGTTATCATACAGGTGTACATCATTTGAGTTGCAATTGAAGTTTAACAATAAACGACCCCGTTTCATTCAGCATCACCAGCACATACCTGTCTTTATACAAAAGTTCCAGCCGCTTCTTTACATTTTCTATACCAATACCCAATGAATGCAGCGCTTCACTGTTATTACCCGGCGGAACATTGTTCTCCAGGTTCAGATGCAGATCTTTTTCGCTGCATGTAATATCAATATGCACAAAACCATTTTTAGAAACGGTATTCAATCCGTATTTAAATGCATTTTCCACCAATGGAAGAAGCAATAAAGGCGTAATAAAATAATCCGCAGTATCTCCCGAAACAGTAAATGTTATTTCAGCACCTGGCTTTCTTAACCGTTCCAGCGCTGTGTAATTTTTCAATAACTCAATTTCTTTTTGCAGCAATACCCTGTCTTCTTTTCCTTCGGCCAGCAAATATTTCATGATATCGGCCAGCATTAAAACACACTCTGCGCTCTTATCAGATTTTTCTAAAATTAAAGCATACAGGTTGTTTAAAGTGTTAAACAAAAAATGCGGATTTACCTGGGCCCTTAAAAAATTTAATTCGGCTGTTGCTTTTTCAAACTCCACTTTTTTTAAATATTCATTTTGCTTATAATAATCAACGGTTGCTTTAAGCAGTGCTGAAAAAATGAGGAACCGCAGCGGAAGCTGGCAATTTAACAGGTACATCTTTATAAGATTTGGAGGACCTGTTGGATGGAAATGCTTCCAGGCTATAAACTCCTGCAAAAAATTTAATAACCCTGTTAATGCCAGCAGGATTATCACCAATATCCAGTAAAGCCATCGCCTGTTAGGGGGATAATAGAACCTGGGTATTAAAAAATTAAGGTTAAAATAAACAATGGTTGCCTGTATCAATAATTTACAGGGAACATATACAGTATATACCAGGGGCTGCTCCTCAAGCATCCAGGAGGAGTCCACTGCCAAAGAAATGCTTACAGCTGCCCACAACAGGTAATGGTATAAATACTTTTTACTGAACAATAGAAATATTTATTTAAAGATATAATACATTTTTTCCTGGGCGCTTCTGTATGTCGCAAATGTTAGGCGATTATCGCATTTTTATCAAACATGTACCATCATAAAGCGGCACAGGTGTACTTTTGATAAAAATCATTAGCCATGACAAAAAAAATATTCATTTACTTAACTGCGGTATTCATAAGTACCAGCAGCTATTGCCAGACCACAGCAGCGTGGCAAAGCGATTTGCGGCAATTGCAACAAATTGTACATACTAAATACAATAATCTTTTTTACAACCTTGCAGCAACAGATTGGGATAAGGCCGTTGATAATTTTTATGAAGAGATTCCACGGCTGGAAAAACAACAAGTACTGGCCGGATTTATGAAAATAGCAGCCATGTTTCATATTGGGCATACTCAAATAAATTCTTTCGGGTTTCACCATGAGGGCTCAATATTGCAATTACACAGGTTGCCTTTTCAATTATACTGGTTTAGCGATGGGGTATATATTTTAAGTGCCGATATTAAATATGAGCAGGCTGTTGGAGGCAAAGTAACCAGGATAGGTAAACTAAAAACAGCAGATGCAATAGAAGCAATAAGGCCTTTAGTGTCGTATGAAAATGAACAGGGCTTTAAAGGAAACAGCATGTTTTTTTTAGCCACGGCTGAATTTTTAAAAACCCAGGGAATTGCCGAAAGTGCAGAGGAAGTACCTGTTACTTATTTAAAAAACGGAAAAGAAGAAACCATTTTATTTAAACCCGGGGACAACAATAATGGCTTTAGTATGACAGGCCTTGAAAACCCTGCGGGCTGGGCCGTTGCTAAAAAATCGCTCAGCCAGGTTCCGCTTTGGCAAAAGGAACCATCAGCTTTCCGGTATATGGAATACCTGCCTGAAAATAAAACATTATACATCAGGCACAGTGTTAATTTGAATGACGGCAACAAAACCATTGCTTCTTTTTTTGACAACATGGCCGGCTTTATTGAGCAGCATGATGTACAAAAATTAATATTGGATATACGTACCAATGGTGGCGGAAATAACCAGCTTAATAAACCCATGATCACAAACATAATAAGATCGGGTAAAATAAACCAGAAGGGCAAATTCTTCTGCATTATCGGGCGCCGTACTTTTTCTGCAGCACAAAACCTGGTAAATGAACTGGAAAAATATACAGAAGTAACTTTTATTGGAGAGCCAACCAGCGAGAATGTGAATTTTTACGGTGATACCAGGACAGAAATATTGACAAACAGTAAACTTCAGGCAAATTTGAGCTGGTTGTGGTGGCAAAATCTTGACCCACGTGATAAGCGAAAAGCTACATCTCCGGAGTTAGCCATTGATATGCAGTTTACAGATTATTATAATAACGAAGACCCGGCACTAAAAGCCATATTTAATTATGAAAATGAAAAACCTTTTATGTATACGCTTATGGGGTTGATGGGAGCAGGTAACAAAGCCGAAGCTTTAAAATTTTCTGTTGCGTATAAAAATAATCCGGTGCACCGGTATTTTGCAGACAGGCTGGAAGCAGATATTAACCGGGAGGGATACAATAAAATGCAAAGCAATAATATTGATATTGCCCATGCTTTGTTTGAACTAAATATTAATTTGTTTCCAGAATCAGCCAATGCTTATGACAGCTATGCAGAGAGCCTGGTTAATATGGGTAAAAAGGAAGAAGCCCTGAAGTATTACCAGTTAGCAATAGAAAAAGATAAACAAGGAGTAACTGCCGAAAATGCCAGGAAAATGATAGACAAAATAAAAAACCACTAAACAGTATAGAAGGCTGATAATAAACCCCCGAAACAAAGTTTCAGGGGTTTATTATATTTTCAGTTTCACTCTATTCTTCGCTTCTGTTTATGATGCCAGCATTATTTCTTTTATCTCCTTCACAAGTTCTAAATGCTCAGCTCTTAATTCGTTTTGCCAGGCAAGTCCCATTTCTTTTAAATCAAAATGTTTCAAAATAGTGCCGGTCGCACTAAGGCTTCCATCATGATTTTTACCATAACCTAATACATAAATTGAATCTGCAAGTTCAACAGCAAGTTCTATATCGTGTGTGCTGAAGATAATTGTATTCAATTCATTACTGTCATTAATAAGCCAAAAGGCATCTTTTACATTCTGAATATTGCCAACATCAAGCCCGGAGAACGGTTCGTCCAAAACCATATAAAACCCCGAACTTAGTAATTGTTCGAGTATAGCAGTTCTTTGTTTCTGGCCGCCCGATAATTCATTTGGGTATTGATTTCTGCAATTATCCAAACCCCAATCGTGCAGGTATTTATTTATTTTTTTGTCTCTTTCCGCATCGGAAAGATGGGCATTACGGCAGGCAAACTTTAGTGACTGGTAAATAGTTTTATGCCGGAACAATGTATATTTCTGATCAACAAAACCAACATCACCTTCTCTTACTTTTTTAGCAGGCTGCTGGCCATTCTCTATTTTTTTTTCATAATCAGGAATTAACACCATGCCTGTTGTTGGAGTTTCCAGCCCGGTTAATACCCTGAACAATGTTGATTTGCCTCTTCCCGAACGGCCAACAAAAGCAATGGTTTGGCCCTGCGCTTTATCGGGCCGTACCACATCTTTTTCGGTAAATGAAATATTAGAAATGATTACTTTTTCTCCATAAGCAATG
Organism: Chitinophagaceae bacterium; assembly: GCA_031410355.1. Classification (GTDB taxonomy): domain Bacteria; phylum Bacteroidota; class Bacteroidia; order Chitinophagales; family Chitinophagaceae; genus Ferruginibacter. The sequence goes on from JANNYY010000673.1 coordinate 7,643, forward strand.
CTCAGGTTTTCTACATGGAGAATGGTATCTTTTTGTTCGTATTTAATCGGCATATTAATTAGTAAGTTGAGTAACGGAATAAGCCTTTCCTGATTATTTGTAAAACCCAGTCTAAAAGCAGGCCTATTAATAAGATGATAATTTGCAAAGCCACAATGCGGCCATGATTGGCAAACTTGTCGCTGTTTTTTATTAATACACCCAGGCCTCCTGCGGCTACAAGTATAGATTCAACAGTTACCAGCATCATCCAGATGATGGCTAAGTTCTGGCGCAGCACATCCAGTACATAATCTAACCGTCCTTTAATAATTACTTCCCACAAAATTTCCCAGCGGCTGCATTTAAGTGAGCGGGCATGGTTTATTTCATCTGCAGGAATATCTTTTAAAACGCCCAGCAATGATGTTATAAAATATAAACTCATAAAAACTACCAGCACCCAAACCTGCATATCTCTTGCTTTGCTTACCAAAATGGTTAAATAAAATGTAATGCCGGTGAGTGGCAGGTAACGCAGCTTGCTTAAAAAAACAGCTATTGGTTTTATAGCCGGCAAAGGCGATAAATAAACTATGGCCAAAGAAATAAAGAGAGAAAAGAGCGCTGCCTGTAAAAACAAACCCAGCGAACTGGCTAAGTGTACAACAAGCCCTTCGGCATACAGGGATTGCATACCTTTCCAAACTTGCGTTGGTGTAGGAAAAAGATGCTTTGTACCCTGCGAAACCAGTATCCAGTATCCCAGAACAAGCACTATCCATAAGCCCATAATAAGCAGCCGTTGTTTTGCGCCAACTGTTTCAAAGGGCCTGAACCATTTTTTTAGCATCAATAAAAAGATTATTAGTTTAAAAGATTAATTGCCACCCTGCGGTTTTTAGCTTTGCCTGCATCAGTAGTATTTTCTCCAACAGGTTCATCCTGCCCAAGGCCCTCAATTTTTTGAAACCGTTTTGATGGAATTCCTTTTTGAATCAAATAACTTTTTACAGCTTCGGCCCTGGCTCTTGATAAAGAATAGTTCCCATCTTTTGTGCCTGTATTATCAGTATGGCCAAACAATTCCAGCTTCGAAGCTTCTGCCTGTATCAGGAGATTATAAATCTGGTCAAGCACATCTTTTCCTTCGGGACGCAGCGATGCCCTGCCCGGGTCAAAATTAATTTGCCATTCGCCTGAAGCAACCTGTTGTGTTGCTTTTTTTGAATAGTCAGCCAATGGGCGAGGCCCGCCCCGAAGTGCGTGTTAAAACAACAGATTGCGCTACTCCGGGCAGTGTCAGTTCTACGGCCAAGGCCGCAGCCGCAGCCGCAAAAGACGGCACCCCCGGGGTCACATCATAGGGAATACCCAAGGCCCGTAACCGCCGCAGCTGCTCTCCCA
>JANNYY010000674.1:0-6824 GCA_031410355.1 Chitinophagaceae bacterium
ATTCAGGTAAATACAAACCAAAATATCGCCAAACAAAAATTGACAGTTTCGGAACAGAAAAAGGCATTCATCTTGGGATTTTAAAAGAAGAAGTTGTGAACAAACTTGGCAAATGTTTTTCTTCAAGTGTAAATACAGATGTAGAAATAATTACTTATCGATTAGAAAATCCTCAGGATAGTAAAACGAAGTTGTTAGAACGATACAATATGCCAATCTATTATGCGATCTATAATTTTAAAAAAGAAAAGCTCGTAAAGTTTGAATTTGGATTTGAATACCCTTAACCAAAGCCGCTCTAAAAATGCAATTGTATGGAAATAAATATTCGCAGGGTTACCATTAATGATGTTTCTGCTTTATCTGTAATTGCCAGGCAAACCTTTTATGACACATTTACCGGTACCTGCACGGAGGATGATATGCAATCGTTTTTAGATCAGTTTTATAACAAAGAACAATTAGGTAAAGAATTAATGGATGCAGAAACGTTTTGTTTTTTTGCCGAGGCGGGGGGTAAACCGGTTGCTTATTTGCAGGTTAAAGAAGATTACGAAAACTTTACTTTAATAAAAAAATGGAAGGCACTTGAATTAAAAAGGATCTACGTGCTTAAGGAATTTCATGGAAATGGTATTGCCCAAATATTGATGGATTATTTTTTAAACTTTGCTGCTGAAAAAAAATATGAAGTGGTTTGGTTGGGCGTGTGGGAGCATAATATAAGAGCACAAAAATTTTATGAAAAGTATGGATTTATTAATTCGGGCCATACCCATGATTTTCCTATCGGGAATACGCCGCAAACAGATTTATGGCTCTGGAAATTTTTAAAACAATAAAGCAGTCCGGCTGGAAGGGTTTATTGTTTGTGATTGCCTGATTATTTGTCTCTATCTTCCAAAATATTTATTTACTGCTTCAACCCGGTTGCTAACGTGCAGCTTCTCATAAATATGATAAACATGTTTGCGGACGGTTTCGGAACTGATGGTGAGCTTATCAGAAATTTCCTTGTATAAAAGCCCGGTTGACAACATTTCCAAAATTTCATTTTCTCTTTTCGAAAGTACATCTAATGAAGAGCCTGATAATGTGGCAATAGAATTTTTTTGAAATGCGGCAACTACCTTACTTGCTATCTGGCTGCTCATAGGTGCGCCGCCCTGTATCAATTCTGTGATGCCTTCGAGGAGTTTTGCCGGTTGTGTCTTCTTTAAAATATATCCACTTGCACCGGCACGTAAAGCTTCAAATATTTTTTCATCTTCCTCGTAAATGGTACACATCATAAATAATATTTCGGGATTGGTTACTTTTAATTCCCGTACTACTTCTATACCATTTATACCATCGCCCAAACCAATATCCATTAAAACAACCTTTGGATTTAGTATGGGTAATCTAATAATAGCCTCTTCGCCTGTTGAGCAGGATCCGGCAAGTGTAAAATCACCTGAAGATTCAATGATCTGCTCTAAAGCCTGGCGGATATCATTATTATCTTCAACTATTGCTACTGATTGATTCATAAGTTTACAAAAGTGAAACAATTATTGCAATTAAACAATACTACAAAGTGGTAATGTTTTACCTGGCGGGGATATATAAAAGATACTTTTCTGTAAAAAATTTATATGGAAATATTTTTTCAATCTCCCAAACCATTGGTTTGCAGCCACTCTCATATATCTCCTGGGTTAAATCGCCACCTTTTAAGCAAATAAGCCCGTTGGGTACACCCGCAATGGCAATTTTGTTTTTTTTAATTAATGGTTTGCTCCAATGCCACAGATCTTTTAATGGGGCAACTGCTCTTGAAATAACTGCGTCAAACTTCCTGCTCTTAATTTCTTCGGCACGGCTATGTTGCGTAGTTATATTTTTCAATCCGATGGAGGCTGATATTTCTGTTACAACTTTCAGTTTTTTATTAATGCTGTCAACCAAATGAAAACCCGTTTCCGGAAAAAGGATGGCCAAAGGGATGCCCGGAAAACCACCACCACATCCCAAATCCATTACCTGCATACCTTTTGTAAATTTAAACTTTGCTGCAATGGCTAAGGAATGTAAAACATGGTGCTCATAAAAATTATCCATATCCTTACGGGAGATCACGTTAATTTTTGAGTTCCAGTCTGCATATAGATTTTTAAGTGCAGCAAATTGTTCCACCTGCTTCTCCGAAAAATCTGTAAAATATTTTTGTATCAATTCCATAAAAAATCAAAAGTAAAAATAAAACACAATCTCCGTTTTCATCTCCTTCATGTCTTCCCCCTCGGGGGATTGAGGGGGCTATTTCCACCCCTTCTTCGGCCTTTTAAATACTGCCATCGCAAATACCAGGTAATAAAAAAACATCCACATATCAATAAACAATAGCCAGGGAAACATTGCCAGCTCATTCAATTTTTTCATACAGGGATATAAGACGAATGACTGTATCAAAAAACGTACACCAAAAACTGCCAGTGCTATTTGCCAGTTGTAAAAAATTATTGAGGCAGCTAATAGTGGGTAAAATAAAATGTGTGAAAAAGTATATAACCCCAGCAAAAACTTGTGTAGCGGCTTATAAAATTTCCCGGTACTGTAATGCCTGTTCTTCTGCTTTATCCAGGCAGTCCAGGTTTTTGGTGGTTCACTTAAAGTAAAAGCATCTTTATCTATATTGATCTTTGTATTTGTTTTTGTGGCAGCCATATTAATAAACAGATCGTCATCGCCGCTGGGTATATTGTTATGTGCCGAAAAACCTTTGTGCCGGTAAAAAATTGTTTTTTTATAACTGAGATTACGGCCCACACCCATGTACGGTTTACCTGCCAGTGCATAAGATAAATATTGCAGTGCAGTATGAAAGGTTTCCCAACGCACAATTTTATTTAACAGGCCTGCTTTTTTATGATATGCACCATAACCTAAAACAATTTCTGTATGGTCATCATAAGTCTCCTGCATTTTCTCTATCCAAAATTCGCTGGCCGGCACACAATCCGCATCTGTTAATAAAACAATTTCATATTTGGCAGTTTTAATACCAATGCTTAAAGGAAATTTTTTACCGGGTATCAGCATAGCTTCCTGCTTTAACTCCACAACCAGCAGTTGTTTATACGTTTTTTGATATTCTTCCAGTATGTATTTACTGTCGTCAAACGAATTGTCATCCACCACTATTACTTCATGCGTGGTACGGTATTGCTGAACTAATGATCCCGGAAGATTTTTTGCTAAATTTGCTGCCTCATCACGGGCACAAATAATTACCGATACCGGGTGTGTTTGAGAAACAGAACGCGGTTTTGGTTTATAAACCGCCAGTCTGGTAAAAAAAAACAAGTAATAAAAAAGCTGTACAAGGGTTACCAGGCAAAACACATAAAAAAGTATTTGCCAGATTTGGGTAAAATTCATGGGGCAAAAATAAGGAATGAAAATAAGTAATAAGAAACGAAATGCACCATAGCAAAACATAATCAACACAAAACACAAAACCCATAAACCCAAAACCAATTAATGGCCGCATTACAATTTGATTTACAACATACCGATTCGGATACAAAAGCCAGGTCAGGCAAAATAATTACTGATCATGGCGAAATATTAACGCCCATTTTTATGCCGGTAGGTACGGTGGGCAGTGTAAAAGCAGTAACCCAGCAGCAGTTACATACCGAAGTAAAAGCGCAGATCATACTGGGCAATACTTATCATTTATACCTGCGGCCCGGTTTGCAAATATTGGAGGCAGCAGGCGGGCTGCATAAATTTAATGGCTGGGATAAACCTATTTTAACCGACAGCGGCGGTTACCAGGTTTTTTCACTAGCCAATAACCGTAAACTTACCGAAGAAGGGGCTTTGTTTCAAAGCCATATTGATGGAAGTAAACATTTATTTACGCCGGAGAATGTAATGGATACCCAAAGAATTATTGGCGGCGATATTGTTATGGCGTTTGATGAATGCCCGCCATATCCCAGCGATTATAAATATGCCAAAGACAGTATGGAGCTTACGCACCGCTGGTTAAACCGTTGTTTTGAAAGGTTTGATGCAACGCCGGATAAATATGGTTACACACAAAATTTATTTCCCATTGTGCAGGGCAGTACTTATAAAGACCTGCGTACAGTTTCGGCACAATTCATAGCATCAAAAAATGCAACTGGCAATGCCATTGGCGGCTTAAGTGTTGGCGAGCCGCTGGAAATGATGTACGAGTTTACAGAATTGTGTTGCGATATTTTGCCGGTTCAAAAGCCCCGTTATTTAATGGGTGTAGGTACGCCCTGGAACATTTTAGAAAGCATTGCCTTGGGCATAGATATGTTTGACTGCGTAATGCCCACCCGCAATGGCCGTAATGCCATGCTGTTTACCAGCAATGGGGTTATTAATATTGATAACAAAAAATGGGAAAAAGACTTTTCGGTAATTGATGATGGCATTGATTGTCCCATGAGCAATTATTACAGCAAGGCCTATCTCAGGCATTTAATGAAATCTAAAGAGTTTTTGGGGCTTACCATTGCCAGTGTACATAATCTTGCATTTTATTTATGGCTGGTTGGCGAAGCCCGTAAACACATACTGGCAGGTGATTTTAAAAGCTGGAAAAATGAAATGGTTGTTAAATTGCAGCAACGTTTGTGATACCAAACTGAATTTCATTTAAGGTTAATGTGTGATGGCTGAAATTCAGGCAAGGCTTTGTGGGCAAGGCTTTGGTACATGCCGATTGGTAGGAAACATTCTCTGTTAATAGCATATCAGGCTAACCCAGGTAATTTATCGGCATAACCCTTTACAAGCGCTTAACAAAAAAAAATACCGGCGGCACAGTAATTGAAAAAGCAAAGTTGCCTTTTTATATTATCTTTAAACCAATAAAATTTTTTGTAATGAAGCAAAGATTACTTTACGCCCTGTTTACCTTCTTAATGCCTTTCATCGCTTTTAGCCAGGGCGGGTCCGTTCAGGATGCCTCCATACCCAAAGATGCACCGGTAAATGTTAGCATGACAGATTTTAAGGGCAATATCCTGTCCCGTGAAATTGTAATTTTCAGAAGCAATTTAAATGGCAGGGAATACCAGGGCCTTACCGATACTACCGGTAAATTTTCTATCCGGTTACCAGCTGGTGATAAGTACGAAATTTTCATCCTCGGGTTTAAAGATTCTACCAGTTATATTGTACTGGATATACCCCCTTTGCAGGGCAAGGCCTACTATAAAAATCCTTTTAAGGTAGATATTCAGTTTTTGCCTGCTAAAAGCTTTGTACTGGAGGATTGTAATTTTGAAACCGGCAAAGCCGATTTGGAAGAAGATTCCTACAAGGTGCTTGATGAACTGGTTGCCTATTTAAACAGGAAAGATGATGAGCGTATTGAACTACAGGGCCATACCGATAATGTAGGCTCAGCAAAAAGTAATTTAATTTTATCAGAAGCCAGGGCCAATACCGTACGTACTTATCTACTCAGCAAAGGCATTGACCCCAACCGGGTAACGGCAAAGGGATACGGCATGACAGTGCCTGTTGAAAGTAACAAGACTGCCGAAGGCAGGGCGCACAACAGGAGAACGGAGGTTAAGATTTTGGATTAAAGGTTTTTTAAACATTTATATAAAATCCCGTGTGGCTTTAAGCTGTACGGGATTTTTTATGGAAAAAATTTTAAGTCTGAAAGGCTGGTATTATTATAGAAAATTCAGGAATGGGAAATCAATTATCCCGAAGAGCAATGTCATTAAGTTAACAATCTATAAGAGCTGTCAGCCTGAGTTTGTCGAAGGCGGGTTACCTGATAAACTCACTCCGGCTTCGACAAGCTTAGCCTGACACCCTTAACTTAATGACATTGCCCGAAGAGGCCAAAGCTAACAAAATATTACATCATAATAATTGCTATCCTTCGGGTTTATCATTCCGCTTCGGTGTAAAACTTATTGATAAAAAAAGCAGGATCAATTTTCATTAATCCTGCCTTTTCAAAATTTATAAACAGATTTTATTTTATCCCATACTTCGTCTCATACTTCTCCGCCAACTGTTTTTGTTTATTATTCAGATCAACCTGGCGACCCTGTATAAAAGCATTGCTAATAATATTTGTACGCATATCTAAAATATCGCCTTCGCTTACAACAATGTTGGCATCTTTACCGGTTTCAATACTGCCTGTTTTATCGGCAATACCCAAGATAGTTGCCGCATTTAAAGTGATGGCACTTAGGGCTTCTTCTTTGGTTAATCCATACGCAGATGCTGTGCCCGCATTAAAAGCCAGGTTGCGATAGCGGCTGTTGGCATCATCATCATTCATGGCAAATAATACGCCTGCTTTTTGCAACAGGTAGGGTGTTTTAAATGGCTGGTCAATATCATCATCAATCATGGCGGGCAAATCGTGCAACTGGTTTAATATTACTGCAATATTATTTTGCTTCAGTATATCGGCCATCTGCCAGCTATCAACCGCACCAACCAACACCACATTAAAACCAAACTCTTTTACAAAGTCAACCGCCAGCAACATTTCTTTTACAATATTGCAATGAATAAAAAGCTTTTGTTTTTTGTTGAATAAATTTTTAACGGCTTCAAATTTAAGGTTGGTATTTTCATGTTTAGGTTCTGCCAGGTAGGCTTTTGCTTCCCTGAAAAAAACTTTCACGTTTTCAATCTGCTCCAGTCCTCTTTTTACCGGGTCAACAGTTGGCTGGGCTCCGCCAAAACCAGCTCTTCTGCCGCCGGTGCGGTTTAACAAAGAAGGCATACGAAAATGAATGGCTACATCACTTTTG
>JANNYY010000675.1:0-6649 GCA_031410355.1 Chitinophagaceae bacterium
GATGTTTACAAAATCATCATCTCCACCTAAAAAATCGGGGTATATTTTGCAGAAGGCGTGGGGATACAAACCCTGGTCGAGATTTTTAACCGCAGCATGCACTTCTTCTTTTTGGGCCGATACGCCACGTTTGGAATATAATGACATTAAGAATGAAAAATTAAGAATGAGAAATGAACCGCAAATTACAAAGCAATTATCCATTATCCATTTTAAAATTATCAATTAGATTTGCACTTCTTAATTATGCAAATACACCGCGACATAACAAAGCTTCCTGAATTTAAAAATGCTGTAATCACTATTGGTACTTTCGACGGGGTTCATCTTGGCCACCGCCAAATAATTGGAAGTTTAAAGGAAGAGGCTGTTAAAGCAAACGGCGAATCTGTTATCATCACTTTTCATCCACATCCGCGTAAAGTGGTTTCATCAGTAATTACCGGTGTAAGGCTTATCAATACTTTAGCAGAAAGAATTGAATTACTGGAGAAGACCGGTATTGACCATTTGGTTATTGTACCCTTCACCGATTTTTTTGCCAACCAGACCGCTGAAGAATATATCAGTGATTTTTTAGTGGCCAATTTTAAACCAAATACCATCATCATTGGTTACGACCACCGTTTTGGGAAAGAACGTGCCGGCGATTATAAAATGATGGAAGAAAAAGCGCTGGTCTATAATTACAGGCTTAAGGAAATACCGGAGCATATCCTTAATGCCATAAAAGTAAGCAGTTCAAATATTCGCAACGCCATACTGCATGGCAATATTGAAGAGGCCAATAATTTTTTAGGCTATAATTTTTTCTTTGAAGGCGAAGTTTTTCATGGAGATAAAATTGGCCGGGAAATTGGCTACCCAACTGCCAACTTAAAAAGTACCGATGAAGAAAAGATTGCTTTGGGAGATGGTATTTATGCGGTTTATGCTGATGTGGAAGGTAAAACCTCCAAAGGGATGATGAGCATCGGTTTTAGACCAACGGTAAATGGGAAATTACGGGTTACCGAAGTAAATATTTTTGATTTTGATAAAGAGATTTATGGGGATAAAATCAGGGTTACTGTAAAAAAATATTTACGTGCTCAAGTAAAGTTTGATGGGCTTGAAGCATTGAAAATGCAACTGCATAAAGACAAGGAAGATAGTTTAAAATGTTTGTAGGAATTCGCCTTGCGGCGAATTCTAAACACGCCACCAGGCGTGTTCCTACACAATCATCTTCACCACCATTTCTTTCATAAGCGAAGCATCAGATGTTCCGGTATCTCCTACTCCCACCCCTTTTAAATTATAATGATGCAGCAGCAATAGAATCCTTTCTATGCCATCATAGCCATAATTGTTGATGGTTTCCAGGGCATTTTTTACTGCATTGCTGTTAAAATAGAAATGAGGTTTCAGGGTGGCTTCGCTGCGATCCTTCATCCCAAAAACTGTATAAACTTTACTAAAACTTGCATACAATGCCGGCAATACCATCTGTATAGGCCCCGCTTTTGGATTGCCTTCGAAATACTGAATAATTTTTATGGCTTTGGCAAGGTCTTTCTTGGCAATGGCAGCCTGCAGCTCAAAAACATTGTACTCTTTGCTTATGCCAATGTATTTTTCAATATCATCTTCAGTAATTTCTTTTTTACCTTTTAAATTTAAAGCCAGCTTTTCAATTTCATTTACAATACGGTTCAGATCATTGCCAATATGTTCATCAAGCAGGCTGATGGCTTTTGCATTTATTTTATATCCTTGGCTCCGTACATATTCGCCAATCCATTCCTGCAGTTTGTAATCTTTTACTTTTTCTGAGTTAAAAATTTCGGCCGATTTCTTAAGCAGCTTATGTAATTTACCTCTTTTATCAAGCGTTTTAGTTTTATAGCCTACAACAAAAATTGTTGAGCTTAAAGGATTCTCCACATAACTTTCTAATTTTTCAATATCCTTCATCTGCTGCGCCTCTTTAAGCAGAACCACCTGCCGCTCTGCAAACATAGGATACCGCTTACAGGCGTTTAATACACTTGCCCAGTCTGCATCTTTGCCATAAAAGACCGTTAAATTAAAACCGGCTTCAGCCTCATTCAAAATTTTGTGTTCGGCATAATCCATTATAATGTCAATGTAATAATCCTCCTCCCCCTCAAGCCAATAAATATTTTTAAAATGTTGATTTTTCCAGTCACTGATAATTTTTTCTGCACTCATGTTTCAAAGATAATACTTCATCCATAATGAATAAATGGTTTTAGAAGGTTGACTACCTTTTACCAGATCATTTAAATGAAATCAGACAGATTAAAGGGTAGAACGTTAAAAAGTTTTTTAACACAGCAATAAGGCTTAGGATAAAGGCGTTTTTGAATGGCAGGCTTAAATTTGGCATAATTTTAGCCGAAAAATGGTAGTTTTCCAGTATCATTGGTAAAACTATTCCCGCAAATTGTTTGATACAAACCTGATAAAAGAAAAACCTGATACAATGAGTTTCGAAAACTATCCCAGCACCGAAGAATTTCCTCAACCCGTTATACAGCATCCTCAAAATAAATGGCGCAATTATTTAATTGCAGGGTTGCTGATTGCATTGCTGGGTACCTGGGCATATATTATTTGGGACAAGAGTAATACCAGGGAAGCCATTCAGCAAAAGGACCTTGTGATCACCAACACTTCTTCGCAAAAAGATTTGTTACAAAATGACCTGGAAGAAGCCACCCGGCTTTACGACCAGATCAAAACAAATAGTGCCAACATGGTACAAAGTAAAGACAGCACTATTTTAAGAAGAGACCGGGAGATTGCAGAAAAAAGAAATAAGATACAGCAGTTATTATCAAAGGTTGGCGCTACCCAGGAAGAATTAACTGAGGCAAAAAACCTGATCGCTTCTTTAAATGGAGATATTACCGGATATAAAACCCAGATCGAGACTTTGAAGGGCGAAAAATTGGTACTTACCCAGGAAAAAAATGAAGTTATTCAACAAAGAGATAAAATTCAAAAAGATTTTGATTCTACCAAAAATGTTATTGTACAAAAGGAAGGTGTAATTGATGTGGCATCTACCCTGCATGCATCTAATTTTGCCATTTTAGGTATTAATGAAAAAAGCGATGGTAAAGAAACAGAAACTGACAAGGCTAAAAAGGTTGATAAACTACGCATTTCATTTGATATTGATGAGAACAGGGTTGCACAATCGGGTATAAAAAATATTTATGTTTGTATAACCGGCCCCAGCGGTAAACCATTGGCTGTTGAAGCTTTTGGCTCGGGTAAATTTAGTACCAGGAATGGAGAAGTAAAATATTTTACACAAAAAATTGATGTAAACTATACCCAGGGCCAGCGCCAGACCTTAAGCATTGACTGGAAACAAAATTCAGATTTTGAATCGGGGGAGTATAAAATTGAAATATATAACAACGGGTTTAAGATTGGTGAAGGTATCAGGAGTTTGAGAAAGAGTGGATTGTTTAGTTAGATTTTTTGTACCATGATTCAGGCCGCTTAAAGCGTGCCGGCTCCATTAAAAGATTGCCCTGATAGAAGCCCGGCCAATATGAATGGTTCTTGTTGATTCAGGTTTTCGGCCTTCGTACTGCACACTCATTTCAATATTACCTGCAAGGCGCTTTGTAAATTCTACATTCCATAAAAGATTTTTACCGGGCAGCAATCCATCTAACAAAATATAACCAACCGTTGTATTGGCCGAACCTGTATAACCTTTGTATGCAATTTGATTTAATGAAAACCTGGCATTAAGCGTACTGCTTGATAAAATATTGTACCGCACATCTGCCGTAAAAACGTGATTGGTGGCGCTTTCCATTGAATCAATCGTATTCCTTTTTTGCCCATAAGCATAAGTTAACGTAGCCCTTAAATTTGATTTATAAATGTACGATACCGAAGGCTCTGCAATGTTTTGTAAAACCAGGTAATTGCGGTTATCAAACTTTGGCCCCGATGTATTTAAAACATTTTTTACCTGCTTATAACTTAACGTGGTTACAAAACTCCGGCTGATGTTCCACCTCACTTTACCAACCAGGCTGCGAAGTTTGCGGCTTTCAAAACCATAACTTAATAACGATTTGCCATTGTTAATGCTGTGCGTAACATCAAACCCCCATTTAATATTACTACGGTTAAAAAACAGGGTGTTTGATAAAAAAGAGCTTAACGTTATTAAAGTTGTATCAACTAATTTTTTTGCAAATGGGTTAAACTGAAAGGATCCGGCACTTATATCTTTTTTATTTATCTGCAGAGCCGAACTGGTGCTGCTGCGGTTTAATATTTTTTTAAAACCGCTTGCCGATGGTTTCATTATAGCTTTGGGATTTAAGGAAAAACTGTAATTAAACTGCACATAATTAGCTTTTACATACTGGTTACTGGGTGTAAAAACACGAATGTATTTTTTTTGATCCTGGAAAATGGCAAATTCAAATTCATTCAATTCGGGAATGCCATTGTTGTTATAATCTATCCAGGTATATTCGCCCTGCCCTGCAGGTACTTCTACATAAGTGTATTCACGTTTCTGTTCCTGGCCGGAGCCAAGCTCGTATAAAACAGTGCCAATGATAAATCCCTTTAATTCATTTACATAATATTCAAACCGGCCCAAAAGGCTTTCATCAGCCTTTTGACGGCTTATGGCTGCATTGTAAATATGCAGTTTGCGATAGGTTACATTTAATTTAACCTGGTGCTTTTCATTTTTCAATAACTCAGTAAAAAAATTGTAGTTATCACTCCGGTCTGCCAGTTGTAATTTGTATTTCAAAGGAAGCAGATCAGTTCTTGTAAAATAGGAAGTGCCCCATTTATTTGCTTTGGCAGCATTTGACCGCAGGTAAACTTCCCACACATTAAAAGCATAACTGAAAGCCGATAAACTATCACTGGTTTTATACCGCAGGTTATTAATTTCGCTGTTGTATTTTATGCCCACCTGCATTTTTTTAATCCTGTATAGTTCTTTTTTCAGATCAATTGCTGGCCTTAAATACGTTCCGGTTTGAGTTGGATTATTGATGGCAGTTAAACTGAACTGATTGGTAAGTTGCCAGCCCTTGTAATTATTATAGCTGTTTAAAACCTGGCGCAAACCATTGTATTTATCGCTCCGGTTATAATTGGTAACCTCATACTGTAAAAAATTACCACTGCTGTCAGTAAACTTTATAGCAGCATTAATTAAATGTTCATCTGCATTGGCAATATTATAAGGCAGGCTCCAGTCTCTTAAAAATTCAATATTTCTTAAGCGTTCGATGGGCCTGAACCTGTCCTGCACAAATTCGTAACCCAGCTTTGTTTGCAGGAATAAAGGCCTTTTAAATAAGTTAATCTTCGTATCCTCTTTAATAAACTGCAGTTTGGTTGCAAAGGCCCTGTCGTTGCCTTTATCTTTACCCGAAAAAAGATTGATATCATAATTACTCATAGCTACTTCGGCCCTCAGCCTTGTTTTTGGGTTAAGAACATACTCACCGCCAATAGTAAACAATTGCTGTTTTTTGGGCGATATCAATAAAATTACCGGTGCATAATCACCCTGTTTATTATTATTTACATCAGGCTTAACCCAGCCAAAAACTTTACCGTTGGTTGCACTCTGCAATGGCGTATAATTTCCTTTGCCGGGCCCCAGGTAAGTAAAACTTAAATTGTACAGAACATCATTTGGGTTAACAGAGAAAACAAAAATTGAATCATGTATGGTACCATTGTAAACAGTATCAATTTTTTTATACAGCACTTTACCTGCACCAAGTGTATCTCTTACTGCATTTACATAATAAGCCGAATCAACACCATCGCCAATAGCAGCTAAAAACTGTTTTTGTTTAATATCCAGTACCTGGTTAATGGAAGAATTTTTTGCATCGGCATTATTATAGAACCCAATATTCAGAAAAAATTTGTCTTTATATTTCACTTCATCACTTACATAGATCTGTGAGTTTAAAAAATTGCGGTCGGCATATTCAAACTCCACCTGTATCCTTTTATCTTTTGTAATCAATCTTTTTTGGGTAAAGGTTAATTCCGCTGTATTGTAATTGATAACATAATCCTGGTCCTCGCCACGCTGCAGTAATTCACCATCCATATAAACCCGTTCTGTGCCGGCTAGTACAACAAAAAAAAGTTCCAGGTTAGGGCTTGTTAGGCGGTATGGGCCCTGGTTGCCTTCAAAAGGTGTTAACTGGTTACGGGTAAATTTTCCTTTGGCAATAGCGCCACTCAGCAATAAAGAATTTGAAATATTTTTTGTGATCTTATTATCTGTTATAAAAGAAACTCCCTGCAGCCTCTTGTAAAAATTGAGAAAATAATTTTTGCTTTGGCGTATATCAATGTCACCAAAATTTGCCTGCCACCTTCTTTTTTTAACCTGCAGGAAAATACGGTCAAAGTCACGAAGGTCCTGCGTATTACCATCTGGCTGTATGGGAATATTGTTGTCGGTTATTGCGGCTGTTAACTCCAGGCTGTCGCCAATAAAACCATTCAACTGCAAATTAAGGCTTGAACTTACAACAGCATCCTGGCTGTTGCCAAATGAAATACCACGGCCAAAACTGCCTTCCGATTTTATGTTGCCAAAATCCATTAAAGG
>JANNYY010000676.1:0-4472 GCA_031410355.1 Chitinophagaceae bacterium
ACGCTGCGGTGGCTGAGGGCAGTTTTGTAGAGTGTAACTTCTCCGGGTGTAAAACCAAGCACATTACTGAGTTGTTTTTTAAACTCACGGTTATGGGTTTGGCTTTTAAAAAAATCTTTAATGAATTGCAAAATGGTTGAAAAATTGTTTTAGCGAAAATAACTTTATTTAAGGCAAAAAAAAAGAAAGAATCAAATAGTTAAAATTATCTTTATTTACACTATTACCATAAACTTAACGCCTCATGTTTAAAAATTATCGCTCTGTAATAAATACTT
The DNA here is from genome assembly GCA_031410355.1 of Chitinophagaceae bacterium. Taxonomy (GTDB): domain Bacteria; phylum Bacteroidota; class Bacteroidia; order Chitinophagales; family Chitinophagaceae; genus Ferruginibacter. Next base: position 279 of record JANNYY010000676.1, read on the forward strand.
TCCAGATATCTTTTATCCTCTTTACAATACTATATTTTTTCCCTTTGGAAGTAAAAGCCCAGTCTGAAGTAACGCTTTTTGGCCGTTCCGTTAATGTAAATATTGTTCAAAAGAAAGCAGAAGCCGGCGATGCAACAGCCATGATGTTACTTTCCGTTATGTACATAAAAGGCCAGGGATTTGCAAAAGATACCGCCGAAGGACTAAAATGGTTAGAAAGATCTGCCAAAGCAGGGAACGCCATGTCAATGTACGAGCTGGCACTACTTTCAAAACGTAATAAAATACCTACACAGGATTCTTCTAAATCATTTTTGTGGTTGTTGAGTGCGGCGCAATTAGGTAACCCCAGGGCGATGATCAATTTGGGGTATTGCTATTTAAAAGGCAAAGATGTTTTAAAAGACAGTATTGAAGGATTAAGGTGGATGACCACTGCAGCAGAAAAAGGTTATCCGGTGGCTATGTATCTTTTAGGTTCATTATACGATAGTGGGAAAGATATACCCAGGGATTCTGCTCTTGCCCTTACATGGTACAGCAAGGGTGCCGATGCAGGTGATGCTAATGCACAAAATAACCTGGGTTTAAAATATCGCAAAGGAAAATGGGTATCCCGGGATTATGCAAAGGCTATAAAGTTGTTTAAAAAATCAGCAGATGCAGGAAACCCTTTCGGGTTATATAACATGGGTGTTATGTATCAATATGGAAAAGGTTTAGAGCGGGATAACGCTGCTGCACTGAAATGGTACTTACAAGCCGCTGTAAAAAGTTCTAAAACTGGCGCCACTTATTTTATTGGATATTTTTATGAATATGGTAAAGGCGGATTGGCAGTTGATATTGACGAAGCTGTTAAATGGTACAATAAATCTGATGCAAAAGATGTAAAAGGGGGCTGTATGTACCGGCTGGGAAATATTTATGAAAATGGAAAAGGGAATATTAAAGCAGATATTAATGAGGCCATGAAATATTACCAGGCATCAGCAGATAGCGGAAATGTTACAGGCATGTATTTTCTGGGGCATGTATATGAACTAAATCAAAAAAATGAAGAAGCAATGCTTTTGTATAAAAAGGCATTTGATCTATGTGAAAAGGAAATTGCAAAATCGCTGGATGATACGGAATTGATGATTTGTTTGGCCATAATGTATGAAAGCGGAAGTGGCGCAAAAAAAAATATTGAACAGGCAATAGCATTATATAAACAGGCTGCAGAACTCGGCAGTGAAGAAGCCGGATTAAAATTGAACGAGCTTACCGGAAAAAAATAATGTTTTAGGATTAATTATTTTTAAAATACTAAATATTAAAGTTTTTATTGGAGTATAACACAATTAAAGTTGCCTATTGGTATGCTGTACAAGAGTGCGACGCAAGGATGTTTAATAGAACTACAAATGCCTGGTACCAAAAAATCTATGCAACATATTTCTTCACAATAACACTTGCATTATGCCCGCCAAAACCAAATGTATTGCTGAGGGCCGCATTTACTGTGCGGTGTTGTGCTTTGTTAAAAGTAAAGTTGAGTTTGGGGTCAAGTTCGGGATCATCGGTAAAGTGATTAATTGTTGGAGGAACAATATCTTTTACCACAGTCATTATACAGGCAAGGGCTTCTAAAACACCGGCTGCGCCCAGGCAATGGCCCGTCATACTTTTTGTGGAACTGATGTTTAGATCGTAAGCATGGGCACCAAATACATTCAGGATGGCTTTTGTTTCGGCCAGGTCGCCCAGTGGGGTTGATGTGCCGTGTACATTGATGTAATCAATATCTTCGGGCTTCATGCCTGCATCTTTTAATGCAACATTCATTACATTTTGTGCGCCCAAGCCTTCAGGATGCGGAGCAGTAATATGGTGTGCATCGGCCGTGGCACCGCCACCGGCAATTTCGCAATAAATTTTTGCCCCACGTGCAAGTGCATGCTCAAGTTCTTCAAGAATTAATACACCTGCGCCTTCTCCCATTACAAAACCATCGCGGTCTTTATCAAAAGGGCGACTGGCTGTAGCGGGGTCATCATTTCTTTCGCTCAGTGCTTTCATGGCATTAAAACCACCCACCCCCGGCGAACTGATTACTGCTTCGCTGCCACCGGTAACAATAATATCTGCCTTGCCCAACCTTATGGTATCAAAAGCATCAATGATGGCATTGGTACTGCTGGCGCAGGCACTAACTACCGCATAGTTAGGACCACGAAAGCCATGGCGCATAGATATCTGCCCGGCAGCAATATCCAGTATCATTTTAGGAATGAAGAAGGGATTGTAGCGGGGAGTTCCATCGCCTAAAGCATAGTTGCTCACTTCTTCATAAAAAGTTGTAATACCCCCAATGCCGCTGGCAAAAATTACGCCCACCCTGTCAACATCAACATTTTCTTTGCTGATACCGGCATCTTTGATGGCTTCGTCACTCGCTATGATGGCAAACTGGGTAAACCGGTCGGTTTTCCGGGCTTCTTTACGGTCGAGGTAATCGGTGGGTTCAAAATCTTTAACTTCACAGGCAAACCTGGTTTTAAACTTACTGCAATCGAATTGTTTGATAAAATCACAACCGCTAACCCCTTCTGCCAAACCCTGCCAAAAATCTTCAACAGTTTTGCCCACTGGAGTTAGCGCTCCCAATCCGGTAACTACAACTCGTTTTAATACCATAAAATTTGCCTGTGATAATTAAATTAATTACTTAGCATGCTCTTCTAAGTAAGCATTGGCCTGCCCTACAGTTGTAATGGTCTCGGCCTGCTCATCCGGAATCGAAATGTTAAATTCCTTTTCAAATTCCATAATTAGTTCTACGGTGTCCAAGCTATCGGCACCTAAATCATTGGTAAAAGAAGCTTCGGGTGTAACCTCGGCCTCATCTACGCCTAATTTGTCAACAATTATTTTCTTTACTCTTGTTGCAATGTCTGACATGATAATTAAATTTAGTTTGTATTGGTTGCAAAAATATACATTTTGATGTAATTACAAAGAAATAGATATTGTTTGATAAAAGCCTTTTTTATGTCATTGTAATACCCAATCTCTCAAACCCCAGTTTTGGTTTTACTAATTTACGGGCATAATTCCTGAATAAATAATCAATAGCGGCTTTTTTTACTTAGGTGCCGTGAATCAAAAAAATTGTATATTGTAAACCCGTCCCCTTCCAAAACTTTAACCCCTTAATCAAAACATATCCTGTTATGGCCTTAAAACAAATAGACCACGGCACAAAAGAGTACCTGCAAATGGTAAAACTCCGGAATGATTTATTGCGGCAACCGCTTGGGCTTTCTTTTACCCCTGATGAATTAGATAAAGAAAAAGAGGATATATTGATCGGCGCTTTTGATGACGATGAAATGCTGGCCTGCTGTATGCTTACCAGGGCCGAAAATCATTGTTTGCGGTTAAGGCAGATGGCCGTACAGAATAACCTGCAGGGTAAAGGAATTGGCGCCAGTATGATGAATTTTGCTGAACTGATTTCCCGTGATAAGGGCTACAAAAAACTGATCATGCATGCCAGGGAAACAGCAGTGGGGTTTTATGAAAAACTGGGTTATAAAGTTGTAGGCGATAAATTTACTGAAGTAACCATACCGCATTATGTGATGGAGAAAAAGCTGTGAGGGATGTGAGACGTGAGTCGTGAGTCGTGAGTTTTGGACCCAGGTGATTCATTTTTTCACAACTGAATAGCTCCCACTTACTGCTTGAGGATTTAGCGATAACAATTAATTTCCACACTAACGATTCACTGTCCTGCACGGATTTCACGACTCACACCTCACCCCTTACACTTCCCTACTCACCACTCACGACTCACCACTCACGACTTTTCGATCTTAGCTCTCAGAATTTTCCTCGCCTCATGTACCTCATCTCCTTCAAAAGCATCTTTGGGTACAATAAAAAATGAGCGGCTGTTAAAATATAAGTGAAAAAAATGCGGGCTCTCTATCCAGGTGCTGAAGTCGCTCCAGTTCCAGCTTCTGCCGCCTCTTTCATTTTCAATCCGGAAAATATCATTGCCTAAAATAGCCTTGAAGCGGTCCTTAAATGTTTCTGCTTTTTTATATACCATATAAGGCATTACAAACCAGAACAGGATCATTAAAGTAAACCATAAGAAGGAACTTATTAAAAAAGCAAAGGGGGAAATTTTTCTGAAAAAGA
>JANNYY010000677.1:0-6251 GCA_031410355.1 Chitinophagaceae bacterium
ACCCGATTTGTCGAAAGTACTTACCATAACATCCCAGCTTTCCGGATGAGAACTTATGTGATCACTCCACTGAATGGTAACTATCCTCAAATCCTCATACACAACAGAAAAGCCTCCGTCTTTATTTATATGCAAACTTACTGGAACGCCCGTATAGGTAGCTTTGGAGCCATATACTTCTGTCACTCTTTTGCTAACATCTTTACTTACACCTGCCCGTATCATTTTTTCTGTTTTTCCAATTACCGGATCAAGGAAGGCAACATAAAGCGGCGATTCATTCTTCTCTTTATCCTTATCAAGCAGTTTGGCTACAACAACCAATTTTTTGGTGTATGCATTATACCGAACTATTCCGTTCTCCAAAGCACAGTCTTTGGGAAAATCAAGTTCATTATAATCAACAGTACTCTGGTCTTTTTTTAGTGTAGCCAGCACTACTTCTTTTCCTTTGTCATCAGGGTTGTAGGCGTTGGCAAGTACACATACTTTTTCTGACCCCAGTACCGCCATGCTTACAAATTGCATGTATTTATATTTCCCTTCCGGCGATTCATAATAGGCACGGGTTATTTCTTCATGATCACTACCATACAGTACGATCTCTATCCGCTTATTCCTTTTCGGCTCAAAACTGTTGAACAACACTACGGCATAGTTATCGCTGTCCGGGTCCTTGCTCACAGAAAAATCAGGCGCTTCTGCATATCCGAATTTGATAGCCTTTTGCATTTTTTTGTTTAACCGGAACAAATGAGCAATCTTCTCCTCTTTTTTTAATTTGCCGCTTACACCATCAACAATCAACCGGTACAAAACCGGCTGATCATCATCCACTTCGCTGATGAGCAGCACAATATCTCCCCGGATCTCAAAAGCTCCTTCCAGTGATCCTGATTTTAACTTTCCATAGGCTGGATCGAATGAAGTGGAACCAATTTCTTTATGCCGGGGATCGTAAATACGCATATCAATACCATCATCCCTAAACCCAATACGGAGAAATACTACATTGCCGTTTTTCATCAGCAATAATTTTGCAAACCCGCTGTGGGGCTCTTCAAATGCAGCACTGCTGGCAATTTCTTTAAACTGGGCATTGCTTAATAAAAACAGGAATAATAAGATACAAGAGAAGTAAATCTTTTTCATAACAGGTACAGATGTTTATGCTAAAAGATAAATATACAACAACCCTGTATAATTTGTTGCTGGTGGTATTGTTTAATTGATGAAGAACCTCCAACTGGTGCAAATTTTCCCACTGGCAAGTGTTTCGCAGGATGACTAGATGCCTCTTAATTCCACCGGACTGTGTACGGAATTGAAACAACAAATGTTGAAGTTGTATGCCGCCCCCCTGGCACAGGTGTTCGGCAGTTGAGTTTGGCGAATTAGGTGCCATTTAATAATTTGCTACCTATGTTAAATAAAGTTTCAGTTGCTTTGTGTGCAAGGCCATTCACCCGGTATGCAGGTAAACTATTAATATAAATATTTCAAATGATCTCAATTATAAGGGCAACAACAAAAGATCACCGGTCAATTGCGGAGATCGGGAAAATAGCAGTGGGAGAAGCTCACAGGGGCAGCACTTCAGCAGAAAATCTGAATGCGTACCTGGAAAAGAATTATAATGACCGGGCAATTAAGAAAGAACTTAATGATCTGAACAATATTTACCACATGATCAGCTACAACGGTAAGCCGGTGGGGTTTTCAAAAATAATATTAAATACAGCTGAACCGGGCATTACAGCAAATAACGTGACCAAGCTGGACCGGATCTATTTACTTAAAGAATTTTTCGGTTTGAAATTAGGCCTTGAACTTTTGAATTGCAATATCGGGGTTGCAAGAAAAAATAAACAATCGGGTATATGGTTATACACGTGGATAGGGAATGAAAGGGCAATTGATTTTTATCTTAAGGCAGGATTTACAATTATAGGGGGTCATAAATTTTACGTAACAGAAACACACTATAACCTTAACCATTTGATGTTTCTTAATTTTATGCCGGAGTAGGTAAACTGTTGCCCCCCACTGGCGAAAGTCTTCCGCCAGGATGACTTGCCGGCGGCGCTTGCGGTTGCACGAGTTGGCTTGCGTATTTTATGGTAACACCAACATGGGCGGAAGATGATTATTTCAGCCATTTCTTTTGGGAATGTAAGCTATTAGCCCAAAAGGATATCCATACAAAACCAATAATAACACATAATCGCTGGATCAGGCCTCCCCAGGGTTTTAAGCCCAGAAAATTATTCAGTGCCAGGCTGGTTAACAAAAATAGCAGGAGCATGGTAATACCTGTTACAATAGAATAATATCTCAATGCTTGCTTATGCAATGAATTAAAATAACTGCTCACCCTAAAACAAAGTATAGGGATGCCAATAAACACAAGAAGTGCAAATATTGAATGCAATTTACCCTGTACAGAAAATTCTTTACTGATATTTGGCTGATTTGCAGGAAACCCAAAAAGAGGATCTGTTGTGAAAATGCCAGATGCAATTAAACCGATACCTGTTAAAACTAATACAACAGTCACCAGTTTATCTTTTAATCTTCGTTGAATTTCAACAGAAAATATAAGCATTAATGTACCTGTAACGATAAATGTGAGAAACTGTATCCATCCATTTTCTCCAATAGACAGCGAACTAATTGGGTGGCGTAATGAATCATACCCTTTTTTAAATATTCCCTGGATCAGAAAACTCGAAATGAAAATAACCGGCGATACCAGGCCACAAAATAATAATGGGTTATACGTTCTTTTTTTTAAAATGATTTCAGTTGAAATTGCAGCCAACGTTAGCTTGTGAAGAAAATCCCGCCGCTTTATAAATATACACACAATGTTAATAGTTGCAAACCCTGCAGGATTTTTGAGTAAAGAAATCCATTCAATTTATAACAGGACAATCAAACCTACTTTGCTACATTAGATGACCAGGTGGCAGCCGATAATCCGGTAAGGCTTATTGTCTTTTTATTAAGTATGCTACGGCTAATTGCCGTTGGTAGGAGACCAGACCGGCGGCGTATGCTGGTGTGCCAGTTGACTTCCCAATGGATAGGTAATACCTGCAGTGGCGAAAAAATAAAAATATCGAAGTGGAAAAAAATCAGGGAAGAAAAATATCTTACATAAATACTTCAGGTAGCAAACAAATCGCTGCCCGTGCCTCCCAAAATAACAGCAGCTTTTAAACTCAAACCCCATCGTTCAAAATTGTGCAGCGGCCGGTTCCGTACAACATGCGACTTCATCGTTGGCACTACGTGCCCGACGAAGTCTTATTTGTTGTAGGCAGGGCTTTCGATAAAGCTAAATCATTCCAATCGCTGAAGTGTCCCCATATTTGATAACTTGGAAACTTAATTGATTTATCCCGTTATCAGTTTGGTAATTAGTTTCCAGATTCCAAATAGAGATGCCTATGTGAGCCTGATTGAATGTAAGGATAGGCATATGCATTTCTAAATTCTCAATCTCCCAATCAAAATCAACTTCAAATCCAATCTTTACAAATATGTCGTTGATTTTAAAGTAGATATTTTTTTTGTCTCTTGGCTTATAGGTTAGTTTAGTGGTTCCAGAAGTAATATCATTTTTTTGTTTCACTTGGCTTAAACAGAAAGTTTTAAAACTCATCAGGTTGATTTTGTCCAACGAAAAATTATCGCCAAATTCGCTAATTGGTTTTCCAGCCATATCTGCGAATAGATGTTCATCTTCTTTCAAAATCCCTAAGCCAGCAGATTTAATAGCAGTCATTTTAAAATTGGAATGCCTATAATTAATTTTGAAAAATCCTATTGGTATATTTTCTGCGTCTTGTTTACTAATGGAAACAAGAAAGACATCTCTGCAAGAGATTGATACAAATTCCTTAATTTCCTTAGAGAAATCATTTTTTGAAACAAGGATTATGTTTTTTGATTTTGTCTTTTGTAAATTGTTTTGATAAGCCTGTATTTCCGATATTGAGCAAGCTTCATTTAATATTTGAACGATAGTTGAACCTTTATTGTCCCCATTTTTATTTTTAATAGTAAAATCTACATAGTAAGTTTCTGTACTGTTTGAAATTGGTACGTTCACCTTTGCAGAAAGCATTTCATCTTTGTCAATTGAGTTTTCAAATAGTTGGAATAAGTAATCAAAATAATTTTGTGCGGTAATTCCATGATATGACCTAAGCTCAAAAAGATATTTAGGTGGGTCATAAGGAATCAATTCTCCGCTATCCGTTCGTTTAAAAAATTCTATTTGTAAGCCGCTCCAGGCAATTTGATGTTGGTAGTGAATGCTTAAAAATACTTTGTCGCTAAATAAATTGGAGGCTTCAAGGATGTTGGGGTTCCAGAAAATGATTAAGTTTAGTTTTGTAAATAAAAAGTTAGCGGCCTTTTTAAAAGTTTCAAGAAAATCTGATTTTCCATATTTATCATGAGTAATAATAATTTTATTCCTTATAAATCTAAAAGTTTCGTTGTCCCTACCTTCAAACATGGAACTTAATGATAGTTCATTATTACGATTTACATCTTTTAATTTGTCATGTTTAGTTGCATCCGCTATATCAACAATTGTATTGAAATCACTTGAATTTTTATTAGATCGTACGGCTTTTTGTCCAGCAGACTCTGGGAAATGACTTAACTTAATACTTAAATCTTCTGCAATTGTCAAGAGTTCTGAGATATTACGGTCAATCGAATTTTGGTTAACTAACTCTTGATTTAACCTTTCCCAAGGTCTAATGATATCTGTAATGAATTTTAAAGATAGATTCATAAGGAAGCTTGTTAATAGTAGGGGTTAGTTAGCCTTGCCTACAACGAACAGGTATTTGCGATGGCAGAGGCTTCCGAGTTCCATCCTCCGAAACAAATGCCGATTAAAAAAATAATGTACAAAATATGTTTAAAAGCCAAATAGTTAACCCAGCCCCACTTGCAGCAATGTTAGCGGCATACTCTTTTGGTTGTGTTGTCTTACCTGTTCGAATTACATTTGCTGTTTTATAATTTCAGAGACTACGCTAACCCCAATTTTAGTCGCAGTGTCGAAAACCCATTTGCCTGCTTCTTTCAAATGCTTTACGACTTTGCTGCCGTCTTTTTCTTTGGAGGCTAATTCTGCTGCTGCAACATCTCCGATAGCTTTAAATTCATCTGGTGTCTTTGCATTTTGAACTAAGTTTTCACGAAGGATTGTTAGTTGCTCATTTAGCTTTTCGTAATCGAAATTGTCGGGGAAAGAATAATTGAGTTGTTGAAAAGTGTTATTGGATGATGTAGCATTTGAACCCACAGCCCCAATTGTTGATTGATTAAATACATTTTTGTCTCCCATATATAATTCATTTATTTGAAGGTGAAAAAGTTCTTTGAAGTGAAGAAGTTTGTCCATAGGAATTCTTCCATTTGCTATATCCTGAATAGGGAATTCCACATTTTCAAAATGGTTGTATTCCTCGTCAAAGTCACCAATAATTATCGGGTCTTTCTCTTCCGAATATCTAACTGCGTAATCTTGGAGCCACAAAATTGCTTCTTTTAGGTCTTTGTTATTTTCTGTCGGCGAAAAAGAGCAGAAAGAATATGAAAATGAGGAACTTCTTATATAGTCGGATTTTTTGGAGTAAGTTATTGCAACACTTATTACAGCTTCATCCGCTGAAGTTGTTTTCAAGATTTCCAAATCATCTATATCTAAATAAAACTTTGGTATTTCATCTTTATATTTTAATTTAATTGGGGAAAGTTCTTTTGGCAAAATCATTAAACGTCCTACTAAGTTTACTATTGGAATCTTGCCGTTTTTTATCTGTTCTATCACTTTAGCATAATGTACTTGTTTAAGAGTAATTGCTATCCCTTCATGACTTATGCCGGAAGAAGATGCACAAACAATGTGCTGTAATTCGGAGTTTATTATTTTAGGTGCCACACGAAGAGAGCCGTATCCGCCTTGAACCATTCCCATTTTTTCATTCGGCCTGAGTTCAATAACTTCTGAAAATGTTTGAGGTTTAAACCATTTTGCGAAGCCTTTTTCTGAATCTTGTTTCCATCTTCTATAACTGTTCAAGGCGGCTTGTCTTTGAGACTCTGCATGAGGTGTATGATACAATCCTGGCGAAGAAGGAATCCATTCTAGTATTTTAAAATTTTCCAGTCGGATAATTTGTCCTGTATAAAGTTTGTTACCAATTGAACTTGCCCAAAAT
>JANNYY010000678.1:0-8494 GCA_031410355.1 Chitinophagaceae bacterium
AAAGCATTAACCCCATTTCCAAAAGTAAGAACCGAAATTTTAGATGACTGGCGTGATATTGCCGGTAAAGAAGATGAAGTAATGATCGGTTTAAATAAAAGAGATGCCCGTTATTTTGATCCATACAGCATCAACATTGCAACGGGAGAGTTAAAAGTGTTATTTCAGAATGATAATAATTACGATAGTTGGTTTACCGATCATACAGGCCTTATCAGGATCGCAACAAAAACAGATGGTGTAAATACAACTTATTTTCAGCGTGCAACTGAAGCAGCTCCTTTTGATTCATTTCTTACCACAACTTACAAGGACCAGTTTGCTGTTCAGTTTTTTACTTTTGATAATAAAAACATTTATGTGAGCAGCAATATAGGCAGAGATAAAAGTTCCATAGTGGAATATGACCTGGCCAACCATAAAGAAGTAAAAGAAATTTACAGCAACCCTGAGTATGATGTAGATGGGCTTGGTTATTCAGAAAAAAGAAAAGTGTTAACCATGGCTTATTACACTTCGTGGAAAAGAGAACAGCATTATTTAGATGCCGAAACAGAAACGGAGTACACAAAAATGAAGGATAAATTTAAAGGTTACGAAATTGGCATTTATGGAAATAATGTTGCCGAAGATAAATTTGTGGTGTGGACGGGCAATGATAAAGTAGCGGCCAAATATTATTTCTATGATAAAAAAACAGGCGATACCAAATTCCTGGCAGATGCCTTTCCCTGGCTGAAGGAAGAAAATATGGCAACCATGAAACCCGTTGAATATAAATCAAGAGACGGGTTAACCATTCATGGATACCTGACGCTGCCAAAGGGAACAGAAGCGAAAAACCTGGCAGTAGTAATTAACCCGCATGGCGGCCCATGGGCCAGGGATGACTGGGGTTTTAATAATGAAGCCCAGTTATTTGCCAACAGGGGCTATGGCGTTTTACAAATGAATTTCAGAGGCTCAACAGGTTATGGAAAAGAATTTTGGTTAATGAGCCAGAAGCAATGGGGTAAAACCATGCAGGATGATATAACTGATGGCGTACAGTGGTTAATTAAAGAGGGAATTGCCGATCCAAAACGGGTGGCTATTTATGGTGGCAGTTATGGCGGCTACGCAACCCTGGCAGGCGTTACCTTCACGCCCGACCTGTATGCATGTGCAGTTGATTATGTGGGGGTAGCAAATATGTTCACCTTTATGAAAACCATTCCTCCTTATTGGGAACCCTACAAAGCCATGTTTCATGAAATGGTTGGCGACCCGGTAAAAGACAGCCTTTTGCTTGCCGCCGCTTCACCGGTCTTACATGCAGGGAACATAAAAACACCCTTGTTTGTTGCACAGGGTGCAAATGATCCCCGCGTTAATAAAGCAGAAAGCGACCAGATGGTAGATGCTTTAAAGAAAAGAGGGATAGCGGTTGAATACATGGTAAAAAATGATGAAGGCCACGGCTTTGCCAACGAAAATAACCGCCTTGATTTTTATAAGGAGATGGATAAATTTTTTGATAAATATTTATCGGGAAAACCGGTTGAGGCAAATAAGCAATAAGGATTTTCAATAAATAAAAAAGCATCCAGATTTTATCGGGATGCTTTTTTATTACATGGTTTTTTATCTTAGCGGGTTTTCGCAATGACGCTCATTTTTTTACAATCCGGTCTCTGCGAAACACAGGAATTATCTTGACACTGTAAAAATACCCACACCCGAGGTTACCGGATCTAATCCAATTGTACCTGTCATAATATTCGAACTTGTAGAAAATTTACCAGATAATTTATAAATGGCGCTGGATGATGTATACTGATAAGTAGCTTTTACACTGTCTGCTACTAAAGCCCAGGTTCCGGTAGCATTATCTGTAGATGTGTTGTTATTCCCTACTATAGCTACAATACCCCCTGCTTTTAAGTTTATTGTAAAGGCGTAAGTAGGGTTTCCTGCTGAAGTACCGTACTGACCAGTACCAATCCATGTTCCTTGCGGAGTTGAACTTGCTGTGGGTGTTGTATCATCTTTATTGCATGATGTTACAATTAATAAAGAAAGTAGTAAGGCCGTAACCAGGGAGAATGTATTCTTTTTCATTGTAATTCTTTTTTTTGTTTAAGCTTTAGGTTCATGTTCCAAAATCGTATAAACAAACATCATACCACAGCAGGGGTTATATAAGTAATATGCAAGTATAGAAGCTGAATCATATTCATTTGGCTATGATAAAAGGCCATGGCCTTACCTGCCAGATAACCAGCTTGATTTTTATAATGAGGGAATAAATTTTTTGAGAAGTATCTTTCGGGTAAACCTGTTGAGGCAAAAAACAATAACAAGTTCTGATTATAAAAAAAGTATCCCGGTTCATTGGGATGCTTTTTTAATAGATGGCGAAGAGATAAAATACTTTACACTATTATATTCGGTTAATCTTACATTATACTGGCTTTTAACAGCACCTTAATTTTCTGTCATTGTCTGCAGGGGTGTTTCCTGTTTAATAATTGCTTTTAGTATCAGCATGCCGCCGTTTCCAAAATAATGCCCCGGGCCATCTTTTTTCATCCCCGTAATATAATTTTCGTTGTTGCAAATATTTTTCAAATGCCGCATTTAGAGAGTTGGAATAATTTTGCAAAGCAGTTGAATTACCATTGAAATGTTCATTAATCAGTTTAGCAGAGCCGATGCCGGATTTAATGGCTTTATAAATTCCTTGTGATGAAAGTGGATCGAATGCCATTGCAGCATCTCCAATTGCCAACCAGTTTTTACCATGTGTTTTGGACATTAAATAACTGTTGGCAGCATGCATTGCAATATTAGCCGGCTTTGATCCCCGGGATTTTTCTTTTATATATTTTGTTTTTGAGAATAAACGATTGAAAAAATCTTCTTTGTTACAACTTTCCTTTTTAAACAGATCGGCATCTGTCATATATGCAACTACTGTTTTATTTCCGGGAATGTCGGCACTATACCACCATCCTGTTTTTACCGATTCAATCAGTGTAAAGTTTGTTTGCTTAGCCGGGCAATTTGTTTCCGGGATAGATACCAGGCCAATTAAATGATCAATATTTTTACGAAAGCCCCCCTGGTGCTTTACCAGTAAAGAACTTCTGCCTGTGGCATCTATTATAAACCGGGCATGAATGGTTTTAATTTGATGCTGGTTTAAAAACCTAATGCTCCAGATTCCTGAATCAATTTGTGTAATAGTTTTTATCACGCAAGGTGTAAAAAGAGTTGCCCCTGATTTTTTTGCATGGCTAATTAATTGTTTATCGAATTTTAAACGATTTAAATGCCAGCCATGTCCAAATGGACAGAAAAAGGAATTATTTTCTTTTAAAGAAGACTCACCCCAAACTGATTGAATTGCATTGGAGGGCAGGTGATGTTGAAATATTTCTTCATTAATTTTTAAATCTCTTAAAAGGGATGAGATTTGAGGCTGAATAGTTTCACCTGTTCTTATTTGTGTATAATCACTTTTCTCAATTATCGCAACCGAACAGCCTTTTTGCAATAACGAAATGGCTGAGGAAGAACCTGCAGGTCCTCCACCTAAAATGGCCACATCAAACATTTGTTTCATTCGCTATTGAACTATTTTTACGGGTTACGCTCAGATTCAATAAACATCTCATCCTGTTTAATAACAAACCCGAGCTTATACCAGTTATCAACCATAGATTGGTAATCGTTTACATGTCCGCGGGTCCAGGTGTGCATACGTGGCTTATCATCTATGAAAACTTTGTCGGGACGCTGGGCAGGCCACCAGGCAAGCTCATCATCCTGCTGGCAATCAAAGAAATCGGCCTGCCAGGGCAGCGCCATCTGTTTTGTTATATCGCCTGCTGAAAGTAATGAATGAGACAATCTTAAAGGTTCGCTGAACCGGTAAAGATCTCTTATGTACCAGCCTGCCTCTATGCCAGGATAAAAAGGGCCGCCAATACAATTTTCTAAAGCTGCTTTGTCCAGCCCTTGTGCAGTTACAGGTAATGATTGAGCGGCTAATGAATCCCAATCATTATTGAATTGACCGCTTGCCCATTTTGCAAGGTAATCGAATTGCCATTCGCAAAGTGTTTGATTCCGGGGTTCGCCATTCTCTTTAATATGTTCATGATAATAATCACTCCACATCATAGGCATATCATTATCGCCTCCTCCCAGCGGATTGTTTGGATCAGTGAGCATGGCAAATACTCTTTGTCTCAATGCATCGTCTGTTATCAATGGGCCGGGATGTTCCATAATTTTATGTTTGCTCTCCATCGAGGCAGGTTTATTCTTATGTTTGCGCTGCACCTCCCACATCATCATACTTACCCATTGAACGTGATTTGCCTTTTTAAGAATGGGGAAAATATCATTTGTAAAAGAAGGAATTTCGGGTAACTTGTAATTTAACCTGTCAATGGCAACCTGCAACAGGGTATCATATAAACTGATTACATGACCTATGGGTGGCGCAAAATCGGGGGGCGGGCATATTACCCATGCAGGTATAACCTTTATATATTTTGAAGAACCTTTCATTTTAACCTGTGCATTCACGGGTCCGTCAGAAACGTCATCATGCCAACCGTCATTATTTGCGAATTCCCCTTCTGTCAATGATATTCCTTTAGGAGAACCGGATTTGCCAAAGCCACCCAATACAAGCAGCCGGCCTTTTTCATCCATCCTCATTTCTCCCAGGGGTACTATTTTATCATAAAAAGTTCCTGTATTGAAAATGGCATTTGTATTGGGTTTATTTAACATTCTTTCACCGGGATCTATAATAAGCTTACTCCTGTTCTTTTCATTAGCATTTCTTAAAGTAGTATTAGTATTCAATCCTTCAAACCTTTTCCATGCCGCTTTTTTATTGGCAAGATGAACTGACCACCGGATATCAGCATCTTTTGCGGTTATTTCTTTTACTACATTACCTTCCTCATCATAACCAAAAATACGGAACCGGGCAGCCTGCCGTTTCACGCTCATCTGCGCATCTTTGTAGCCACCCTCGGGTGGATTGTTTATTCCGGGAAGTTCAGGGCCGATGAAAAATTTATCGGGGCTTTTGCCGATCCTTGCTATTCCGATAGCAGGATGAATTTTGAATGAGACGATTGAAGCCATATAAAATTATTTTTTTGTGATAATTTGTTAAATGAAACCATTAACCAGGTTGATAAAAATGGTCATCCCGAAAATAGCGGGATGACCAAATCATTGAAAATGATTTTAAATTACATTCCAATAGTTATTGAACCAACCATTGGCGCTAAATGTATTCCGCACTGATAATTTATTTTGTCCCCCATATTTCCTGTCATGGTTACCGTTCTTGAACCAAGTGGGGTAGGCACACCTGCATCACCAACTGTATTTGCACCACCGTTAATTTCTATACTATTTATTATCCCGGTTTTACTTACTGTTGTTACCGTATGAAATGTTTCCTGAAAATCAAAAGTTACAACTGTGCCGGAAGGAACAATAATATCTTTTGGCGTGAACGATGTATTTTTTACAACAACCGTTGCCTCTGGTATTACATCTTCATCCGGGCACAACTCGCCTTTGGGTAATGAAACTGCCTGGCCACTATCTACAATCAGCAGTGATCCCATCATGCCATCCATCATGTGATTTAAAAAATGGCAATGCATGTGCCATTCGCCTTTTGCATCGTTGGTTGAAGGGCCCCCTGCTCTCATGAAACTGCCTGCCGCTCCATTAATGGTAAAACCAAAAGAATTAGCCGGCCCAAAAATCCGCGTATCTTCAAATTGTGAAACAGCTTTAACCTGGGCACTTCCCTGAATAGCGCCCGGAGTATTTCCATCTGGCCCCGGTATTATCCAGCGATGCCCATGTATGTGAAAGGTATGCACATCACTGCTTCCACCCATTGCCACAACTCCAAAGCGCATTTTTGTTGCTGTACCTGCCACAACCGATGGCGTATTACCAAGGTATGATCTACCGTTGATATTCATATGTGAGCTGGTTAGCTGGTGAAATAATTGCAGGTACATAGCTTTGGCCGGTGGTGTTTTATAAGTTTTTGTACACCAACCCCTGATAGCAGTAAAATCACGGGTTAAATGAATAAATGAATCCTCCATCTGAACCAAATGAGTAATATCAGGCTTAAATGTCTTAGTACTTATCTCATCCAAAACTCCCTGCTTTGGTTTTGATACCTTTACTTTTGAAGGTGCCATTTTTTTATTTGACATATTCATTACCTGGGTTCTTACAGGCGAAATTATTTCAAGCGCAAATGGGTCAAGTATTCCAACTCTTTGTAAAATGCCCCTGTCAACTGCAATCTCAAATGGAAATGGAAAACAATTAACAGCAACAGGATTTCCAATTGGGCTGTTATCCGGGAAATCAGCATTTGAAACAGTAAAATCATTTTGACTATCGGCGGGTAAATTATGAATAACAACAATACCAATAGCGCCTAAGCCCATATTCTTATCATCGCAAAAAGAGTGATCATGATAAAGCCATACGCCTGCCGTTGAGGGCCAGCTTTGTGTTGCCCAGGTATAAACGAATGTTCCGCCGGGCGGCACCCTGTCGCCTATTTTTAAAGTGCCGAAGTTGGTGCTGCTGCCGGGCGCAATGCTGTTCCATAATGCTGTTTCATCGGGTGCAGCTATTTGCCCGGCATTTGGTGTTGTTCCATCTACCCTTTGATTCAGGTCAGCATTTGATAAGGGATAAGCCCCATCATGCTCCTGTTTAAAAACAAAGCCATGAACGTGTATACTATGTGATCTTGCTTTTACATCCTTTGTCAGGCGCATATCCAGGTTTTTGAAATGCACAATGACCGACTCTCCTACGTTGCATTCAATTACAGGGCCCGGAATTGTTCCCATTGTTCCGTTATCGCTTGGGTCTTTTTCGTTAATATCCCACGGGTTTACTTTCCTGTCATCAGGTACGGTCCAGGCATCACTTTTATCAGGTAATACCGGAGCTTTGTATCTCCGGAATATCAAAGCATCCATCACCTTACCGTCGCTATCCCTTAAAGGTGCATACATCCTTCTATTTTTGGTTACGCCGGTACCTGGTGAAAATAATGTAACCACCACCGAAGGTACGGTGGTGATTGTTTGGGCATTTCTGCCTGTCATGCGGTCAATATTATTGGGCATGGTATCCCAGGGGCGGTTTTCAAGTTGAATCCAAACTTCTGGCATAAAATAAAATTTATTAGCCTACTCTTTGATAGGATTTTCGGCTTACTCCATTGAATAATTACCCCTGGAGTTATTCATAATCATACCCAAGCGTAATGATGTTGCGTGTATCTGGTTCGGTATATGTCCATGGGGCTAAAGCACCTGCAATAACCGGGTTCTGATGATTGCCTGCTGCACTATTATACCATTTCCACCACAACCTGTCGAGGTTGGCGTGGTGCAACCAGAAAACAGGATCTGCAGGGGACGAATGTGCACTGCTCATAGTACCGCCTACCCATCCGTGTACCGATCCATGTACGCCGTTAACGGGGGCTGAAAAACTGGAATAGCTGGTTTGCAACATAGCACCAGGAACCGAAGCAACGGTGGCTGCAAGGTTTGCAGAGGTTCCCGGGCTTCTGACTACAGTGATGGGGCCGCCAATGGTATTTACTGTTGGCAATACTCCGCTAAGCCACGAAGGAAATTCCTGCTGGTCAGGATCGTTCCAATCCCAATAAGGTATGCAAACATCAGGATGATAACGGTGCAGTGCTCTTTCAAAAAGCATTAAAAATATGCGGTGCCAGGGCAGCAGGTATAAATTGCCATGCTGCATATACATGCCCTGGTGCAACGTTACCAGTTGCCCCAGTGTTCCGTCTGCATTGATCATGTTGAAAGCGCATATATAGCGTTGCTGCTCGGTAGTACTTAATGAACCCTGGCTTTTGCGGCAGCATGTTCTAGGAAAAAGCCATGGTGGAAGTTTTATACGTTTGTCAGAAAGTGCCTGTTCAAGTAACATTTCAGGAAATGTGAGGTGCGGAGAAATGTTTGGTAAATTACGGCTGAGAATGCTGAGGCCAGTAATCATTTTACTATTGTTCATAGTAACCTCTTTGTTAAGCATTGGCTTTGTGGGTTTTGTTTTTTTTGTGGGCATAAAAAAATATTTTTTTGCTTACTCTTTGATCGGATTTTCGGCATATTCCGTTTTAAATTCACCAATAATTATTTTAACAGGTAATGCCTGAATAATTAATCAGTGAACATTATTTTTAATTAGCTCGTCAAAATATTTAATTACAAACTGTTATTTTATAATTTTAAATACCGGTAATGGCTGCGGATAATAACCTGGTGTGAAAAAGAGATCTGCTGATTTAAATAGAATTTGAATAATTTATTTACAAATTGCCATTGGTAAGGATTTATGGCTTTCACAAGATGTAGTAACCTTTCATAGAACCTGATCTGCAGATAAAAGT
>JANNYY010000679.1:0-5026 GCA_031410355.1 Chitinophagaceae bacterium
ATTATGGAATCCGCCTACAATATTGTTTTCGCCTCCAACCACGTTGCTAATACCTGCAACAATTGATCTTATTCCAGGCAGGGTATTACTTTCACCGGTGGCAATTGAATAATTTCCGCTAAGATTATTACCTGTACCCGATACAATTGCTTTGGTGCCGGTATTGGTATTACCTGTACCAACAGTGGCACTGCCCGACACATCCAGCGCTACCAAAGGCACGGGCACTCCTATGCCCACATTACCAGCAGGAGTTACACGCATTTTTTCTGCATTGTTTGCCCTAAATACAAGGGGAACATTGTCGGTGGTGCCAATAAAATTAGTAGCTGCATTTGTACCTGCATTTCCTCTTGTTTTCCAGGCCAGCGAATCGGTATTTGAATAAGAGAGCAGCCATAACCAGCTGCTGCCGTTATAATAATAGAAACCAATACTATCAGGTGCATTCTGAAAGATCATCAACCCGGTGGCAGGAGCTGCAATGGCATCTCTTTCTGTACGGCTCATGCGGGGTATCAGTAATCCTTTATTTAAACTTTTTACATCAAGCATGGCACTGGCATTGGCCGTACTGCCATCCGTGTTTATGCTTAAAGATTGTGAAGAAGCCAGGTGTGGTAAAGCTGTTATTAAACCAACAACAGCTACAAGGCGGATAATGCGAATCATGTTAATAATTTTTTTGCTCGAAATAAAAATAATTGAAAATTCCCGATAAAACTGGTTACATCAGTGAAGGATTTAGATTTGGCAGTTTTGAAGATAAGCATTTTATTTAAATAGCGTTTTTGTTATTTGGAGTTTTCGGCTTATAGTGGCTTTAACAATTGTAGTACGCCACAAGCTTGCGCCAGATGGGCGAACACTTTCCTCCAAAAAAACTATATATAAAACACAAAATATTATTTAAATTTATACCTGCATTAATTTTCACCTTCTATTAAATAATTAAACGCAAAAAATATTATGGAACAGCAACTAACAGAAATAAGGGAACAGCAAAAAGCTACCTGGAATAAATTTTCGCCTGGCTGGAAAAAATGGGATGATTTTACCATGAATTTTTTAAAACCCATGGGCGACAGGATTATAGAAGCACTGAACATTAAAGAAGATGATCATGTACTTGATATAGCCTGCGGCACCGGTGAACCTGGCCTTACCATTGCAGCACTTGCACACAAGGGAAGGGTGACCGGTACAGACCTGGCAGACCAGATGCTGCTGATAGCAATGGAAAATGCGGAGCGTAAACAATTGAAAAATTATGAAACCAATACCTGTGATGTTTGTGAACTTCCTTATGAGCAAAATTATTTTGATAAAATAAGCTGCAGGATGGGTTTCATGTTTTTTCCTGATATGCAGCTTGCAGCGGATGAAATGTACAGGGTTTTAAAAAGCGGGGGCATCATGGCCACTTCAGTATGGAGCACAGGCGATAAGAATGCATGGGTGGCCAACATTATGGGTGTTATTAATAAAAATATGCAATTACCTGCGCCGCCCGCAGGCGGGCCGGGCATGTTTCGTTGTGGTGCGCCGGGTTTTATGAAATCCATCATGCAAAAATCAGGTTTTAAAAATATACAGGAACAAACGGTAAGTGGTAAAGTTTTGTATGCCGGTTTTGATGAAATGTGGCAGATGATGAACGAGGTTGCCGCACCTGTGGTTGGTGCATTGAGTAAAGCTGATGAAGCTCTGAAACAAAAAATAAAAGGCCAGGCAGAACAGCAAAGTGAGCAATACCTTACAGATAAGGGACTTGAACTGGATTATGAATCACTGGTGATTAGTGGTAATAAATAAAGCAGGTTGTAAAAGACCTGGCAACCGACATGACCAATATGCTAAGGACTTGCGTGTGAGTTATGAAACTGAAGTAAGCAACCTTCTTTTAGCCATAGGAAATGATAAAATCAGGTTGCTGTGGCTGTGCTGTTGGCATAGACAATGGCGAAGCGAATGTTAAGGGCAGCGATTTTTTTTTATTATAACCTTATGGCCTTTATGCAATTTTGCCCGTAAATTAGTTTGGTTCAATTAAAACAATAATCACTTTATTTATATTAAATTCATTGTGTGTACCAGCATCCGTTTGTGCTGGTCTGATAAGATTTTCAAATAATTTAAATACAAAAAATGATCGAAAACGCTTGCTTATTGCTGCAAAAAGAATTGCAGGAACATCTCCAGGCTATTGATGCCTCTACCACCGTAATCATTGATAATATAGCAATGCTGGGAACAACTTTGGAGGATAGCCTTAGCAATAATGTAGTGCTTACACTGGTGAATACAGCAGAGCATGCTGGTGTAAGATGGCAGAACAGAGTTAGAAGATTTTTCGGTTTAAATACCTCGATGGGAACAGCCCGCAATCCGATCGATCTATACATTTTGTTCACCACCAATTATGCCGGCAACAGCTATCAAAAAGGTTTAGGCAGATTTGATCATATCATCCGTTTCTTTCAAAACAAAACTTTATTTTTTAATTCACCCTTTAATACAGCCACTACTGCCAACAATGTTAACCTGCGTTTTACAATGGAATATTACCCCCTTAGTTTTAAAAGGGCCAATCAATTGTGGGGTTCTTTGGGGGGCAGGCAAATGCCGTTTGCGATGTACAAACTGAGATTTGTATCTACTGGTTAATTGTACAACGCCTTTCAAAAATGTTTTTTTATTTGGGAGGTGCCGCCCTTGATATATCTATCATCCATTCTGCCAACGCAGGTAAGCTGTTTGATTGCCTGGGATTTCCTGAAACAGATTCATGGTTTTGTTTGCAGTTGCTATTTGCAAACAAAGGAAAATTTACAATTTAGCCTAAAATGACATGTACAAAAAAACCTCATGTTTGTAATGCGTTATACAAAACATGAGGTTATTGAAAAGCTTTTTATATATCATTTAATAATTCTTGGGAACCCAACCGAAACTTTTGGAACAATTGCACGAACTTCAATTTTTATCTCGGCAAATCCCGCTATTTTTATTTTCTTGGTCTCAATTACCGGGTAGCTTAGCGACCTGAAAGTTACACTGGCTGTGGATTTGAACAAACCACTTATTATGGCCTTATTTATGCCTGTTGCTGCTGCCAGTTGGTCAATCAGCGAAGTTTCTATCGTTTTGTTTGCCTCTTTCATTACATCAGCAATACCCTTATCTACTTCTTTGCCAATGTCATCCTTACTTACACAAATGCCTACAATAAAATCGGGGCCGGGCAAATCAATATCCAGGTCTTCTACTTTGCCTTTAATAAAACTGCTGAGGTTTGAAGAAGTGGAAACACCCAGGTTAATATTAAACTTGATCTCTGCCCCTCTTCCGCTGCCGCTTACCGATATTTTTCCGCTTTGAATGGTAGCACTCAATTTAGAAATGTCTTTGAATTTACTTTTTGCTGTTTTAATCTGGCTGTCAACCGTGGCCTGCGTTATGCCTGCCGAATTTGGAACGGGATATGGCGCAAAATATAATTTTAAACTGCCCGTTGGTTTGTACTTGGTGATATCAAAAGATTCACTACGGTACACCGGCTCAAAAATGGGAATGTTTTGCCCTAACAAATTAACCGACCCTGTTTGCCTGTAGGCAACAAAGTAGGCCAGCTTATTAAGTTTTAATTGCGCCAGTTGTGCATCCGTTACATTAAAGCTGAAAGACCCGTCGGATGCGGTTGTGGTTTTTAATGAGAGACCGGGGAAAAACCCACCAGGAAACCCACTGATTACCGAAGCCAATTGTACCTGGATGCCGGCTGCTGTTTTAAATGAGCTTGCTGCAGGCTTAGCAGGGTTGCTAACATACGACAAGGCAAAAGCTTCAAGGCTGGTAACTTCAAAAAACTGTCCGTTTATTTTCATGATAATAAAATTTGTTGTTTGTAAAAACAAACAAGGTTAAGTTGTAAAATAACGGGGTAAAAATAGTGTGCAGGAAAATAAAATCAAATACCACTTTAGTGGTATAGATCAAGATTACAATAATAATAAAAACCGTTTGTTTTTTTCACAAGGTGCTGTGCACAAATGCACAGCATTACCCCCAGGATTTAAATTCCATCTACTACCCGGTTCCATGGCGAAGCGGCGTAAACCTGTGTAGCAGTGGGCTGGGTGTTTTTAGGTTACACAACCATCTGCGGATCAGTGGATAAAAAAATTGCTATACTGATAGTTTCATCGTGCCGAATAAATACCTTTCCTGAAAATTTAACCATGACACAAATCTTTATTAGTTACAGTCATAAGGATGGGCAGTACCTGCAAAAAGGTGAACTTATACCCTACCTGGAAAAAGAATTGAAAGGAAAAGCGAAATTCTGGTATGATACAGACATAGCAGCCGGCGACCACTGGGATGAAAATATCCACAAACAGATCCTCAATTCACAAATTGCTATTCTTTTGGTAAGCGAAAATTTTATCCGGTCACGATACATCAACAGAAAAGAAGTAAAGAAATTTTTAACAACTACTATAAAGAAGTTTGTTGTTTTACCTGTTATTGTTTCGCCATGTAACCCCGCGAAAATAAAATGGCTTACTTTAAAACAGTATAAACCTTCGGGAGGCAGATCAATTGAAAGTGATTACCCCCCTGGTGCAGCAAGAAAGGCATTTTATAAAGAGTTACTTAAAGACCTTAGAAAACATATTGCATACCTGAAAAAACCCGAAATATCTGCAGGCCAGGCTCTGTCTGGCATGATCAACCTGGTAAACAGTATTGAAACAGAATTGCTGACCGTATGCAAAAGAGAAGATCTGATCGGTAATGATCATAAGTTGATAATGGGAGGCGACTCAACCACATTATATGCCGATACCCGGAATACATTTAGCAAACCAGAACTGAAAATCATCAGGTTCAATGAGCTCAAAAAATTATTACCTGCTGTTGCATTCAATAAAATAAAAACACTGGACAAGTTACTAACGAACAGCTACAGTAAATGGTTTGCACTTGACGCTTCAATCAGTCACCTGAATTCAGCAAAAAA